>NZ_FOEG01000004.1:300000-433083 GCF_900110585.1 Aquisalimonas asiatica
GGTTCACCTCCACCTCCCGCTGGATGTCGCCCAGGCAGACGTTCATCATGACCACATAGCGTTCGCTGGTGCCGGACGCGCTGCGGATGCGGGCCATGCGCTCAACGGGCCGTTCGATGGTATGTTCTTCGTCATCGGCGCTGGTGATGGTGAAGCGGACCCACTCCTCGCCGTCTTTATCGAATGATTCCGGGTCCGGGGCATTGATGGACGAGTTGTCCGCACCGGTGTCGAGCTTGGCTTCGACGGTCACGTCGCCTTCCAGCAGCTTGACCCGCTCGATCCAGCCGAAAATGCTCTTGGCATGGGCCGAGGACACGGCCACAGTGAACAGGGACAACGCGAGCAATGCGTAACGTAGCGAAGGGAATTGCAGCATGAAAGACACTCCAGAAGGGCAACCTGAACGTCGCGTGCGAAAGTCTTGCAAGACCGGGCGTTCAGGTCAATGTGTCGTCGCCCTGGCGGCAGTGCTCGCGCTCCAGGGCTGCTTCTCCTCGCAGAGCGACCGGGAGCCGGCGTCGGTGGAGGTGCTTGGGCAGGGGAACCGGTGCGGTGATCTGGATACCGGCGCGCGCTGGATCGAGCCCGATGCGCTGGAGCGTCTGGACGTCGAGCGTTCGTCCGATCGTGCGCTGCTGCTGATCAGCCAGGGGGAGCGGCCCACGGGGGGGTATGGTGTCAATCTCGATGCGACCTCCGTCGACGGTGACACCATCATCGTGCATCTGCGCCTGCAGGCCCCCGGCGATGACGAGCTGGTGACCCAGGCGCTGACCCGCCCGTGCCTGGTGCTTGGCATACCGCGTGATGCCGCTGCCGTGGAGCTGCGCCAGCGCGAGGGGGGTGTGCTCGCCTCGCTGGAGGTACCGGAGCGGGACCAGTAGTCAATCGGTCGGCCGCCGTTCGGCCGCGCGCAACCGCCCATGGCGGCGCGCCCAGATCGTAGCCAAGGAGGTGCCCTTGCATTCCATGACCCTGAAGCCGTTACTGACCCTCTCCCTGCTGGCGTTGCCGGCCTCCCACCTGGGCGCCGAGCTGGTGCAGGGCGAGCCCGCAGCGCCGCGCCAGCCGGTGCTGGACAGCCAGGAGCTGGGTGATGACGCGGCCGTGCGCACCCGCGCTGACGATGCTACCGCATTGACCCTGACCCTGTACCAGGGCGGTGTCGCCCAGGTCGGCGAGCGCCGGGAGTTCGGAATGCAGCGTGGCCGGGCCGTGATCGACTGGCACGACGTCCCGGCCGCCATGCAGCCGCAGACCCTGCAGGTGACCGGCGAGGGTGATGTCGACGTCCACGAGGTGCGCCTGCGGGACCGTGTACTCTCCCGGGACGCCCTGCTGGACGCGTCGGTCGGCGAGGAGGTGCGGCTGGTTCATAGGGATGGCGAGTCGCAGCGCGGGCGCCTGCTGGCGGTCTCCGGCGGCACGCCGGTGGTGGAACTTGACGACGGCATCGAGTTGCTTGACCAGGGCAATCCCTGGCGAATCGCCCCGGACGCCCTGCCGGAGGGCCTGGCCGACGCGCCGGTGCTGCAGCTCGACCTGTCGTCGGACATGCCCGGGCGACAGTGGCTGGATCTTGGCTACCTCGTCGACGGTCTTGCCTGGCGCCTGGACTACGTCATGACCATTGCGCCCGAGGCGGACACCATGGCCCTTCACGCCTGGGCGACGCTGCGCAACGATACCGACGTGGACTTCCGGGACGCGGATGTCCACCTGGTGGCGGGCGCCTCCGACGCGCAGCGGCCCCGGCTCGAGACGCTGGCGACGCGTACGGCCGGTGATGCCATTGGTGACGCGTCGGAAGCGGTTGCGGACCAGCAGCGCTTCCGGCTGGAAGGACCGATCACCCTGGAGGCCGGCGACCGGCGTCAGCTGCGGTTCCTGCAGGTCGACAGCGTGCCGGTTGAACGCGAGTACCGTGTGCGCAGCCACGTCCCGCTCGGCTCCCAGGGTCGCGCGCAGCGTCGGCCGGTCGCCATTCACATGGCGTTCGAGAACCGGGAGCCGGAGCTGGGACGGCCGCTGCCCGCCGGCAGTGTGCGCGTCTACCAGCGCGACGATACGGGCAGCGCCGTCTATGCCGGTGACGAGACCCTGGATCCGACGCCGGTGGGTGAGCAGGTGGAGCTGCGGCCCGGTACCGCCTTCGATCTTACCGCCGAACGCCGCCAGACCGACTACCGGCGCCTGGACGAGCGTACGGAGGAGCAGGCCTGGCGCATCACCCTGCGCAACGCCGGCGAAAGCGAGCGGCGCATTGTCGTGGAGGAGACGCTGCCGGGCGAGTGGACCATGCTCGAGGAGTCCGCGGAGCATCGCCGCCCGGATGCCGGTCAGGCCCGCTGGGAGGTGGACGTGCCGGCGGAGGACAAGGTCGAACTGGAGTACCGGGTCGAGATTCGGCGCTGACCGCGAGGGGCGCGTCAGCCGTTGGCGGAGAGCAGCACCATGGACGCCTGGTCATCCCAGCTGGCGATGAGGCTCCGTGTCTCCGGGCCCACCAGCGGAATGCTGAAGAGAAAGCCCTGCATGTAGTGGCATTGCATGCTGCGCAATGAGCGGAGCTGTTCCCCGGTTTCCACGCCCTCGGCCACCACCTGCAGCCCCAGCCCCTGGGCCATGGCGATGATGGTGTTCACCAGCGTGGCCTCGTCGGTGGTCTGGTAGAGGCCCTGGGTGAACGACTGATCGATCTTCAATGTATGGATGGGCAGCCGCTGCAGGTAGCTCAGGGATGAGTAGCCGGTGCCGAAATCGTCGATGGCGAAGGTGACCCCGCGTCCGCTCAGTTCCCGCAGCTTCTCGATGACGGCGTCGAGGTTGCGCATGAGCACATGCTCGGTGATCTCCAGCTCCAGTCGCTCCGGCGGGAACTGGGTCTCCAGGAGCACGTCCAGAATGCCATCGACGAAGTCCGGCTGCTCCACGTGCAGACTGGAGAGGTTGACCGCCAGGCGCAGCTCGCTCTCCGGGCCCTGCCAGGACAGCACCTCAAGGCACGCCTCCCGCAGCAGCCACAGGCTGATCGGGACGATCAGCCCCGTCTGCTCCGCCACCGGGATGAAATCCATGGGCGGAATCAGTCCCCGGTCCGGGTGCTGCCAGCGCAGCAGTGCCTCGACGCCCAGAATGCGCCCGGAGCTCACATCCACCTGCGGCTGATAGAGCACCTGCAGTTCCCGGTTACCCAGGGCGCGCCGCAACCCCGTCTCCATGGTCAGGTAGTGATCGGCCTTGTTACCCATGTTCGGGTCGTAGAAGGCGTAGCGCATGGCCTCCTGGCCCTTGGCGTGGTACATGGCCGCGTCCGCGTGCTTGATCAGGCCTTCCATGGTCTCGCCGTGTTCCGGGTAGACGGCGATGCCGATACTGACGCCGAGATAGATCTCCTGGTCGTCCAGCTCGAACGGCGTCTCCAGGGCGGCAAAGCACTTCTCCGCCACGGTGGCCGCCGAACTGCTGCGCTCGAGGGTCGGCAGCAGTACCGTGAACTCGTCGCCACCCATGCGCGCCAGGGTATCGCCCTCGCGCAGGCAGCCACGCAGGCGCCGGGCGACCCGCTCCAGCAGGCGGTCACCGAACGAATGACCAAGACTGTCGTTGACCATTTTGAACCGGTCCAGGTCCAGGAACAGCACCGCCAGCTGATCGCCCGACCGCCGTGCCTGGGACAGCCCCTGGCGGAGCCGGTCCTTGAACAGTGCCCGGTTGGGCAACCCGGTCAGCATGTCGTGGTAGGCCTGGTGCCGGATGATGGCCTCCGCGTGCTTGCGTTCGGTGACATCCCTGGCGACGCCGTAGGTGCCGAGAAACTGCCCGGCAGGGCCGTTGTCACCGTCCCCGTACATGCCCATGGCCGTGAGGTCCACGTGGGCCGGGTCACCGCCGTTGGCCCGTTGCAGGCGCAGCTCCAGGCCGCGGGTGGCCCGTTCACCGGTACGTCGCTCGTTGAAGGAACAGCGGGCCAGCGCGCGATCCTCTGCCACCACGAGCTGGCTGAAGTGACGCCCCAGCAGCATCTCCGGCTGGTAGCCGAGGAGTCGCTGGGCGGTGTCGTTGATGAAGGTGAATCGCCCCTGATCATCGAGGACGTAGATGAGGTCCGGGGAGCTGTCGACGATGAAGGCGTAGAGCTGTTCCGAGCGCCGCAGCCGGTTGCTGATGGCACGGTTCTGCTGACTCAGACGGCGCCGCTCCAGGGTGTTCTGCACCGTGAGCAGCAGCTCGTCGGGGCTGCAGGGTTTGCGCAGGAAGTCCGATACGCCGTTGCGCAATGCCTGCACCGGCGCCGAACCGGAGGTATCGCCCGTGAGGACCACCACGTCCACGTCGGACTGATGCTCGCGTTGCTCCCGGATCAGCGCGAAGCCGTCCCCCTCGGGGAAGACCGGGTCCAGCAGCACCACACCGTAGTGACCCTGCTGCAGACGGGTGCGCGCCTCCGCGAGTGTGGCCGCGGTGTCCAGGGGCAGGGAGCGGGATGCGGCCAGGGCCTCAAGACTGGCGAGCATGCGTGGATGGGAATCCACGGCCAGAATCCGTTCCGTCGTTCGTTGCATCGCCATCGAATGACTCCTGGCGGCCGCCCCGCGGCGCGCAGCTCCCTCCCCAGGCCCGCACCGGCCGGGAGGGTGGTTATTCTTGATTGTTCAGCCTGCCACGGACCCGCGTGAGGTCGTCTCCGGGGCTGCATCCGCTGTCGGTATCAGCAACTGAATGCGTGTCCCCTCCCCGGGGCGCGAGCGGCAGGTCATGATCCCGCCGGCGTCACGCATGAGCGATCCGGCCACGTTCAGTCGTTCCGCTTCCGGCGAGCCCGTGGTCTGGCGCGGCCCGGACTCCAGCTGCTGGCGCAGGGATTCGGGAAAGCCCGGTCCAGTATCCTCCAGCAGTACCTCAATGTAGCGCTCTCCGGCCATATGTACAAAACCGGACGATCGGATACTGATGGTGTCACTGCCGCGCAGGTGCTCGCCCATTGTGCGCAGCAGGTTCAGCAGGACCTGGCGCAGTACCCCGGGCACGGGCATCACCGGTTCATCCAGGCTGCGGTCCAGGCTGACTTCCGGGCGGATGGTATCGGGGATGGCGCCCGCCCGTTCGGCGAGCCGCATGACCGCGCGGATGAGGTCATTGATTCCCTGCGGCCGGGTACCACCCCGCTCCGGTGTGTCGGCCCCGCGAAGAAGCGCGGCGAGCCGGCCCGCTTCCTCGCTCAGCGAGAGGACGCTGGCGTGGGCTGGGTGGTCCGGCTCGAGCTGCGTTTCCAGCACTGACAGGTAATTCTGCATGATCGACAGCGGATCCGCTGCCGCCTGAACCAGCGCTTCCCGGTGCAGGGTGGCGTTCGCCGCCTCGTCGTCGTGGCGCTCCTGCCGCTGGCGGTTGCGCTGCTCCTCGACCAGCAGTGCGCGACCGGCCTCGCTGGCGAACGCAAGAAACAGCGGTGACTCATCAAGCAGCGCGGAGATCTGGTCGTAGCGGATACCCAGCACCAGGATACCGATGGCTTCGCCGGCGGGCCGCATGGGCAGGCAGAGCACGCCATCCGAGGGCATCTGGCTGCATAGCTGGCGATCCGCAATGGTGAGCGCGTCCCGCGCCTCGGGATCCAGCGTATGAATCGGGTGGTTGTCCACCAGGCTGCGGGCGAGAAAACTGCGATCCCGGTCCAGGGGCAGCTCCAGCTCCTCCAGCCGCTGGTCTGCGCCACGGGGTACGCGGACCTGCAATGTCTCGCCGTTGCGGCCCCGTTGCAGGCAGACCAGGTGGTTGATGCCGAACAACAGGGCGACGTAGCGGGCAATGCCGTTGACCGGGTTGGGGCCGTACAGGTGGCGACGGGCATCGCCGATCAGGGCGGTCTGGCGAAGCTCCTGGCCGATGGCGCTGTCGCGCCCGGTGGCCGCGGCCAGTGGTGGATCGTCCCCCGGCCCGTTGTCCAGGGCGGACGACAGGCGGTCGCGCTCGGCGGCCGCATTGGCCATGACACACAGGCAGGCCGACGGGCCAAGGTCGAAGAGGTGGCCGGCGGCGTGACGCACGGTGGCATCGGGCTCGTGGCCGCAGGTCGCCATGGGCCGCGCCACGGCCGTGGTGCGTACCAGCCCGTGGGTGTCGGCCAGGGTCTCCGGGGCCTCCTGCTGATAGCGCACGGCGTCCACCAGCAGCGCCGGAAGGCCCCAGCGCTCCAGCAGTTCGGCGCCCAGTTCCACGTGGTCGATGCCGAAATGCTCGCGCTCCAGGGCGGGCAGGTGATGGTTGCCCTGCGATGCGGTCTGGAGCACCTCCGGATAATCATCGGGGAGCTGATACACCAGCACCAGCTGGCCGATGTTGTGGAGCAGACCGGCGAGATAGGCCTCCGCAGGCCGGGCGCTGCGCGTGTACTCGGCCAGCTGCCTGGCCACCGTTGCGCAGGCCAGGGCCTGCTCCCATACCCTCGGTAGCCACCGGTGCTGGCGTCCTGCGACCGCACCGAAGAACTGCTGCACCGTTGCCGCCAGGGCGAGGCTCTGCACCGTGTCCATTCCGAGGGCGTGAACCGCCGTGTCCAGCGATGTGGGGCGCAGGCGCCGGGCGAAGACCGGCGCCGAGGCGGCCGCCAGCAGGCGGGCGCTGAGTACGCTGTCGCGACCGATGGTCCTGCACGCGTCGGCAGGCACTGCGTCGTCGTCCCCGCAGAGCCGGAGCAACGGCAGCAGCAGGTCGGGAGGGCTGGGCAGTTCATTGAGCCGGGCGCGCCGCAGCGCGTCGGCTGACCCATTCGTCATGAGTGGTACTGTTGGACAATCGTCCAGTGTCGTCAAGTCCCCGTTCGTACGGAAAGTCTCGAGACGATGGCCGCACTCACCTCCTCGGGCGAGAGGCCGTTGCAATCGATCCGCAGGGTCGCGTGGCGCTGGTAGAGTGGCAGGCGTTCCGTGGCCAGGTCCGCCAGGCCCTGGTCCGGGCGCATGGCGAGGCCCCGTTGATCACCGCTGCCCACGCGCGTTTTCAGGGTCTCCAGCGGCACATCCAGCCAGATGATCGGGCCCAGCTGCTCCAGGGCCTTCATGGCCGTCTCGCTGTAGACCATGGACCCCCCGGTGGCGATGACGGTATCGCGACAGTCGAGCCGGAGCGCCTCGTCGGCCTCGGCGCACAGCACGCCCTCGGGACCCTCCGCGTCGACGATGGCCTGCAGGCTGACCCCCCGCCGCTGTTCCACCAGTGCATCCGTGTCGACGAATGCCATGTCCAGGGCATTCGCCAGCACACGGCCGACGGTGCTTTTGCCGCTGCCGGGCATGCCGATGAGAATCAGGTTGTGGGTGTCCATAAGGGAGAACCCGTTGGCCGTATTCGTGTGCCGTTGCGACCTATGATGGGCCGCGCCGGTAGTATAACGTGCGGCTTGACGCCGCTCGACGACGAGAATGGAGCAACGGGAGACTGCCATGAAGAAGAAACTGCTGTTCATCGGAACGATTGCGGCCGCGCTGATTCTGGGAGGGTGCGCGCAGACCGGGCAGCAGCTCCGGCTCGGGCCCGAGGCGGATGTGCCCGAAAGCAGCATCGGCGATGGCCACGAGGTGGCCGTGCGTGTTGAGGACCAGCGCGACGACAAGCTACTGGGCTACCTGGAGAACCGTGACCGTGAGCCGGGGGAGCTCACCAGCTCCGTGGAGCTGCGCCACGTGGTCACCGATGCGCTGGAGAAGGCGCTGGAGCGCAACGGGTTCACGGTGGTGGACTGGAGCGAGGAGGCCCCGCGGCGTCTCAAGGTCCAGATCATCGACGCGAAGCACACTGTCTCGGCGGCGGTTCCCCGTGACGTGGAAACACGGGTGGAGCTGCGCTCCGAAGCCCATCGTGACGGCAGCCGTATCACCGGCCGTACCACCGCCAGGGGCAGCGATCAGGTCACCCACAGGCCTGACGCCGATGACAATGCGCGCTACCTGGACGACGTGATCGGACGCGCGCTGGAGCGTCTGGTGACCGTCGACCTGCTGGATTTCCTGGCCGGAGACGACTGACTGCGTCAGCCGTCGGGAACCCTCGCCGGCCCGTGGCGTCAAACAGGCGCTGACCGTGTGGTCAGCCGATACCAAGGAGGCGTGCATGGGAATGCGAGTGGTGGTGATGGGGGTGCTGACTCTGGCGCTGGCGCTGTCACCCGCTGCCGGCGGTGTTGCCGACGAGCCGGAGGCGTCCGGTGTCTCCGGGATTCCGGAGTTCAGCGCCGACTACGAGCTCCGGCGCAACAACACCCGGGCGGCGCGCCTGACGCGCACCCTGAGCTGCGATGGGGCCGCCTGCGAGTTCCGCTCCGAGGGCCGCACCGTCGGTATTGCGGATCTGCTGCTGCGCGGCCGGATCGATGAGTTCACACGCTTCCGTCTGGACGGCAGTGGCGGGCTGCAGCCGCGCGACTACTCCTACCGTCAGCGCGCCCGTGGCGACAACGACGAGTACGTGCGGCTGTTCTTCAACCCCGTGTCCGGCCGCGTGACCAGCCGTGGCGATGAGGAATGGGAATCCCGCATCGACGGCGAGGTCATGGACGAGCTGCTGTCCCAGCTTCGCCTGATGCTCGCGGTGCGGGCCGGGGACACGGAGATGGAGTTCAGCGTGGTGGAGGGTGACGGCGAAGAGGACGTCTATCGTTTCGAGGTGGTCGGGGAGGAAACGCTGGAGATCGACGCCGGCACCTTCGAGACCGTCAAGGTCCAGCGGGTGGGCGGCTCCGAGCGGCGGACCACGGAAATGTGGTTTGCACCCGAGCTGGAGTACATCCCGCTGGTGGTGAAGCAGAAACGCCGGGGTGGGGACAGCTATACCGCGACGCTCACCGAGATTCGCGAGCAGCCCCGGATCCATCGCCCCGATCAGTGAGAGCCGCCGCTCAGTCGATGTCGCCCTCGCTACCACGGTATTCGACGCGCCAGATCGTCCCCTCCTGGCTGTCGGACACGAACAGGCTGCCCTCGGGTCCCTGAGCCAGGCTCAGCAGGCGCTGCGGGGCGGTTGCGTCCCCGTCGGCAAAGCCGTCCGCGAAACGTTTCTGACCCCCGGACGGATGGCCGTTCTCGTCCAGCGGCACCAGATCGACCCGCGCCTGCGCGCCGTCATCGCCGGCGCCGTTGAAGGCGATGAACGCGGCCCGCCGATACGCCTCCGGGAACTGGTGACCGCCGTAGAACAGCAGCGCGGTTGGCTCCGTCCCGCCTGACAACGGGTGCAGCGGTCGCTGGAACGGGGCGCAACCGCTATCGCTGACGCCGTCGCCGCCGTAGGCAACAGTCTGCAGGTGGCGGTCCAGTGCCGTGCTGAATGTGCAGTACGGCCAGCCGAAATCGCTACTCTCCGGCACACGGAGCAAGTCGCTCGCCGTGGCGCCCTGGCTGTCGCTCGCCGGCGGTACCGCGTCGACGGTGTACAGGTGCTCGTCCCGGGGGTTCCAGTGCATGGCCGTGGCATCCCGGATCCCGGCGGCAAACCGGGTCTCCCGGCTTTGGCTCTGACCGGTCTCGCGAGCCTCGAAACGCCATATGCCGCCAGCGCGCTCCCGCTCCTCGCAGGGGTCCTGGCCCGCGGCGTCGTTGTCGCCCGACTCGCAGTACCGCGTCTGTGCCGCGACGCCGACGTAGAGCGCATCGTCGCGGATCAGGAGCGCCCGGGGTGTCGGGCTGTCCGGCAGATCGTGAGCGATGACCCGCGGCGTGTCACCGGGGCCGAGGCGGTCGGGGTGCAGCGGCGAGCTGAGAATCCGCTGGCGCTCGCTGACGTACAGGCGGTCGTCCTGCAGGGCAAGCCCGGTGGCGCCCCGCTCGCCGAACGTGACGTGTTCATCCAGCAGGCCGTCGTCGGTGGTGTCACGGAGGCCGACAATGCCGCCGTGCCGGTCTTCGGTATCCCGAACTGCCACGTAGATGTCGCCGTCGCCGGTGATCGCCATCTGCCCGAGCGGCCCCAGGTCCGTTGCCACTTCCTGGGCGCAGAATCCGTCCGGGAGTGACAGCTCCCCGTCATCCTTGCATGCCCCGCGCTCATCCGCCGTGGCCGCGGACAGCGCCAGGCACGCCAGCGCAATGGACACCGTCCCGAGTGTTCGTGTCATTTCCCCTCCCGCAGCGCGCCCCGCCGGCACCGGTGTTGTCCCGGTGTCCTCCGCTCAGGCGGCAAAGCGGTGGACGCGTTCGTTGCCGTGCCCCGTCCGGGCGGCGATGGACAGGGCGTACTCACTGCGGCCCGGAGTCAGGACGCCGTAACAGGCGCCCGTATCAAGACAGACGTGCGACCGCCGCCGTCTGACCTTCGGCTCCGGGGTGTGGCCGCAATAGGTTGTTGAAAGTCCGCGCTGGGTGCGTGGTAAACGCGGTGCCCGGCCGGACATGAGCGCTCGCGCCCAGAGCAGCGGTTCCGGTGTTGCCCCGGGGAGCCCCGAGTCGATCTCGGCGTTGGTCACCACCGGCGCATCCGGCCCCGCAGGCAGCTCCGCATGCACCAGATGATAGCGCTCCGGGCCGTCGCCGACGACCAGCAGGTGGGGGAGAGCGGCGGCAAGCTCGAGGCGTCGCGCCAGCGTCCCATCGGCCGCCACGTGCCGCGGCCCGCGGAACCAGTTGCCGCCGTTGAGCTGGTGCAGGTCCCGCGCGCCGATGTCGCGGTCTCCCGACCGGACCCGTGCCACCAGCATGGCTTCGTGGTTGCCGGCGACGGCATGGAACCAGGGCTCCTCCAGCAGCGCCAGACACGCCTGTGATTCGGGGCCGCGGTCCACCAGGTCGCCAACGGACAGCAGGCGGTCCGCTACCGGATCGAATTGTAGCGCGTCCAGGGCCTGGTCCAGCAGCGAGCGGCAGCCGTGCAGGTCGCCCACGATCAGGTCGCGGCCGACGGTGTTGGCGGGCAGGTGGTGGATGCGAATTCCGTCGTCACCGTGCGGGTGGAGCGATGTGCCTGGCATGGCGGGCATTGGTTGAATGCGTCCCTGTAAGCGCTGTTGCTGGCCCTGCGACCACGGCGGCGCCGGTCGGGTTCCGTTCAGGTATAGATGTATATGGTGTGTAAAAATAATGTATAGTAAATGAGTCAGTTCCAGCGGGCGTAAAGCCCTATTGCCAAAGGATAGCCCCATGACGTCATTCCGGTTTCTGGCCACGGTGGCTCTGGCCGTGCTGCTGGCCGCGCCCGCGGCGGCGGATTCGATCACCAGTCAGGGCGTGGATGTGCCCCGCGAGACGGAGGTGGATGGCGAACGCCTGGTGCTGTTCGGTCACGGGGTGGCGCGGTATGCGCGCATCTTCCGGGTCTACGTGGCCGCCCTGTACGGCCCGGAGGACGTGGCCGCGGACGATCTGCTGGACAGCAACGTCCCCAGGCGCCTGGAGATCACCTACCTGCGCAATGTCGGTGCGGACGACATCCGGGAGGCCACCCGTGTCGTGCTGGAAGACCAGTACTCGGAGTCTGAGCGGGATGCGCTCAGCGAGCGGTTCGAGCGGTTCAATGCCCTCTACGAGGACGTGACCGACGGCGACCAGTACGCCTACGAGTACCGGCCCGATGGCGAGGAGTCGCGGCTGTATCTCAACGGAGAACTCCAGGGCACGGAGTCCGGCGAGGACTTCGCCCGCGCCTATCTCGGCATCTGGCTGCGGGAGGATGCGCTCTCCACCAGCCTCCGGGACGACCTGCTGTTCGGCAGGCGCTGAGCCGGGTCGGAGACAACCGGTCATCGACCTGTCACCGCTGCCCGCTTATGCTGGACTCACCCACACGGGCCGTTCAAGGCAAGGAGGTGAGATGGCTGACAGTGACCTGCGCGGGCGCCGCGCCTACGTGCTCGACACGAACGTGCTGATCCACGATCCCGCAGCACCCTACAAGTTCAAGGAGCACAGCGTTCTCATCCCCATGACGGTGCTGGAGGAACTGGACAAGCTCAAGAGTGGCACCACCGATACCTCCCGCAGCGCCCGGCAGGCAACCCGCAATCTCGGCGCGCTCCTCGACCGCGTGGAGCAGAACGCCGTCGCTGACGGGGTGCCGGTGGGCGAGCCGCCGGACCCGGCGCTGCCCGTTGGCCGCCTCTACTTCCTGCTGCCCGATTCCGGGACGGCGGGGGTTCCCGGGCTCAGCGAACAGTCCGCCGACAACCGCATCATCGCCGAGCTCCGCGAGGCCCAGCGGACGCGCACGGACGAATTGGTGGTGCTGGTCAGCAAGGACGTGAACCTGCGCGTGAAGTGCGCCGCCCTGGGCATCCCCGTGGAGGACTACCGTAACGACCAGGTCCTGGACGACATTGACGCCATGACGGCCGGCGTCCATGTCGCGGGCAGCGGGTTCTGGGACACGCTGGATGCACACGTGGAGTCGTGGCAGGAGGGCGGGCGCAGCTACTACCGCGTCACCGGGGCGGCGGTGGCGGACTGGCACCCCGGGATGCTGCTGTGCGAGACGGAGCAGGGCGGTTTCGAGGCGGTGGTGCGTGACAACGACGGCGAGACCGCGCTACTGGAAGTCTGCCGCAACCACCGGGGTGATCGTGGCGGGATCTGGGGGGTTGCCGCCCGCAACGCGCGCCAGAACTTCGGCCTCAACATCCTCCTTGATCCGTCCATCGACCTGGTGACCATCGCCGGCCCGGCCGGAACCGGCAAGACCTACATGGCGCTGGCTGCCGGATTGCACCAGGTCTACGAGGATCGCCGTTTCGAGCGCATCATCGTGACCCGCGAAGCAGTGCCCATGGGTGAGAACATCGGCTTTCTGCCCGGCACCGAGGAGGAGAAGATGGCGCCCTGGATGGGCGGCATCCAGGACAACCTGGAGGAGCTGCTGCGCGCCGAGGACAGCTGGAGCGCGGCCGCGGGCAAGGACATGCTGGCGGGGCGGATCCTGTTCCGCTCACCGGTGTTCATGCGCGGCAGGACGTTCAACGACACGTTCCTGATCATCGATGAAGCGCAGAACCTCTCGCCCAAGCAGATCAAGAGCCTGGTGACGCGCGCGGGGCGCGGGACGAAGATCATCTGCCTCGGTAATGTGCGCCAGATCGACAGCCCCTATCTCACGGAGACCACCTGCGGGCTCACCTATCTGGTGCAGCGGTTCCGCCGCTGGCCGCATGCGGCGCACATCACCCTGCAGGAAGTGGAGCGTTCACGCCTGGCGCTGCAGGCGGAGGAGTTGCTGTAGGGGGGCAGGGGCGCCGCGGTCCCGCTTTGCTGGCGGGGTCGTGTCTCGATGGTGGATCTGAAGATCCACCCTACGCCCGGCTCCGCACCCCGTAGGGTGGACCTTCAGGTCCACCACAATCCGTGCACTAGGCCGATTCCTTGTCGCCAAGCCCCACGTTGTTCTTCTCCAGCACCCGCTCGGCACGGTAGCTGGAGCGCACCAGCGGCCCCGACACCACCTCCAGGAAGCCCTTGGCCAGGCCCCACTGGCGGTATTCCTCGAACTGCTCCGGCGTGACGTAGCGCTCCACCGGCAGGTGGTTCATGGTCGGCCGCAGGTACTGGCCGAAGGTGACGATGTCCACGTTGGCGGCGCGCAGGTCGTCCATGGTGGCGTCGATCTCGTCGTCGGTCTCACCCAGGCCGAGCATGAGACTGGTCTTGGTGAGCACGTCCGGGCGATGGCGCTTGGCGTGGGCCAGCACGTCCAGGGTCTGCTCGTAGGAGGCCCGCGGGTCGCGCACCGGGTGAGTCAGCCGGCGGACGGTCTCGACGTTCTGGGCGAACACCGCGATGCCGGAGTCCACCACCTTCTCCACGTCCGATTGGCGGCCGCCGAAGTCGGGCGTGAGCACCTCCACCGCCGTCTCCGGGTTCATCTCCCGCACGGCGCGCACGCAGTCGGCGTAGTGCTGGGCGCCGCCGTCGGGAAGGTCGTCCCGGTCCACGGAGGTCAGGACCACGTAGTTCAGGCCCATGATGCGCACGGAATCCGCGGTATTGGCCGGCTCGTCGTGGTCCAGCCAGCCGCCGGGGTTGCCGGTGTCCACGGCGCAGAACCGGCACGCGCGGGTGCAGACCGAGCCCATGAGCATGATGGTGGCGGTGCCGGCGTTCCAGCATTCGCCGATGTTGGGGCACATGGACTCTTCGCACACGGTGCTGAGCCGGTGCTCGCGCACGTTGCGCTTCACTTCGGCATAGCCCTTGCCCGTGGGCACCTGTGCGCGCAGCCACGGCGGCTTGTCCCCGCGTGGCACGGGCGCGCTGTCACGCCGCTGCTTCACGCCGTTCTTGATGGCGCTGAAACCCTGCTCGGTGCGGAATTTCGATCCGCTGACAACGACGGGAATATCCTTCAGTCGGCTCATGCAATGCTCCGGTATTCGGGCGTCGTCATAGTGTGACGCACGGCCGTAGCGGTTACAAATGACTGCCCCGACGTGCAGCCTTTCCGGGTCGGACCAGATGGCCCGTTCACCGCTGCGGTGACTTGGGCTTGAACCCCACGGGGCGGGCGGCGATCCACCGGGTGAAGCGCTGGATCTCCGGATGCGCCCGCAGCGCCTCCAGGGTGTTGTAGTCGCGCTCCAGGTCCTTCTCCGTGAGCGTGCGGTGGATGTGATTGTGGCAGGGTCGGCAGACCGGGATGACCCGTGTCTGCAGCTCCGCGAGCGAGAACTGCCGGCGCGTGCGCCGGTTGCGGTGGCGCGCCCGCGGAATGAGATGGTGCCGCGTCAGCCGCTCCGGGCGGCCGCACAGGGCGCACACCGGCGTATCCGCGGGGCCGTCCGTGGTCATGACTCCAGCAGGCGTTTCTTGGCCGCGTTGATGCGGCTCGCCAGGTAGTCCGAGCCGCCACGATCCGGGTGCAGGCGCTGCATCAGCCGTCGATGCGCGGCGGTGATCGTTGCCGCATCGGCGTCCGCCGGCACCGCCAGGATGGCGCACGCCTCCTCCCGGGTCATGGGGTCCCCGGGTGCGTGACCGGTGGTGCGCCATTCGCCGCCGTGGCGGCGGTCCAGGTAGGCGCGCAGCAGCGCGGCCGATGCCGGATCCCGCTTCTCGCAGTACTGGTTCAGGTCCCGCAGCTCCTCCAGGCTCAGGGCGCTCAGGCGGCGCCCCTTCCACGGACCTGCATGGACGACGCCGTCCATGTCCTGGCCGTCGCCCAGGGTCAGGCTCAGCAACCGGCCCCGCAGGTCGCCGTCACCGGCCGCCGTCCCGTCGGCGGCGCTATTCCCCTTGCCTAGAAGCCGTCTCACCCAGGGCCAGGCGCGGATCAGGGGCAACAGGCGCTGCGCCATGGGGAACAGGGCGGCGATGATCGCAAACAGCCAGTGCAGGCGCCCGGTCACCAGCATCAGCAGCAGAAAGCCGGCAGCGCCCCAGAGGAGCGCCTTGCGGCCCCACTGTCTGCGGCGGTGCTCCGGCAGCAGCATGTAGACCACGAGCCCGAGCAGGCCCGCGGCGATGACGAACTGGATCAAGACGGCTCCCGTGGGCTGGTCCGATACGGGGCCGCGCGCGCCGGCCCCCTGCAACGGCTTATTGTGCGGTGGCTGCGGATGGATGCAAGGGGGAGGTGGGTTGTCCGGGAAAGTCTAGTAGGCTACTGCCCTGGTTTTTCAGGGAGCTGGTCATGTCCGTCACGCCCACCCGATCCGGAGCGGATGTCATGAATCACCGGCGCGGTACGCTGCTGGCCCTGGCCGGGGTGACCGCGCTCAGTTTCGATGCCCTGTTGGTGCGCCTGGCCCTGGCCGATAGCGCCGTGGTCATCTTCTGGCGCGGACTGCTGATGGCCGTGGCCCTGACGCTGGTGCTGCGCATCTGGCGCGGGCGCTGGAGCTGGCAGGCCGTGCGGGAGGCCGGCGCGCCGGGGTGGCTCACCAGTGTCGGTTTCGGGCTCAGCCTGATTCTGTTCGTGCTGGCGATCATGAACACCCGCGCGGCGAACGTGGTGGTCATTCTCACCGCCGCGCCGCTGTTCGCTGCTCTGTTCTCCGGCATCTTCCTGCGGGAATGGGTGCCGGCGCGCACCTGGGTCGCCATGGCCCTGTGCGGGGTCGGAATCGTGCTGGTGTTCGGTGGCTCCGTGGGCTTCGGCGGCTGGCTGGGGGATCTCTTCGCCCTGTGTGCGGCCATGGTGACCGGGGGTAATCTGACCATTCTGCGGCGCTCCCCGGGCGTGGACCGCATGGCGGCGGTCGCCGGCGGCGGGCTGTTCGCCTGCCTGGTGGTGCTGCCCTTTGCCGACCCGCTGGCGGTGCCACTGGCTGGTGTTGTGGCGCTGGCGGTGATGGGGCTGGTGCAGATGCCGCTGGCCCTCGGGCTGATGGGCGAGGCGACCCGCTACCTGCCGTCGGCGGAAGTGTCGCTGTTTCTGCTGGTGGAGACCGTGCTGGGCACGTTCTGGGTCTGGGCCGTGCTGGGCGAGGAGCCGCCGGGCATGACCCTGCTGGGCGGCGGGCTGCTGCTGACGACCCTGGCCGTGCATTCGTGGATCGGCCTGCGCAACCAGCGCCGCAGCGGCGCGTGACCCGGGTTCAGGCCGCCGCCGGGGTGTGGTCGAAGTAGGCGGCGGCGCGTGCCAGCTGTTCTCCGGGGTCGGTGATCCTGACCAGTTCCCGTCGCGCGGCTTCA
This sequence comes from Aquisalimonas asiatica, assembly GCF_900110585.1. Classification (NCBI taxonomy): domain Bacteria; kingdom Pseudomonadati; phylum Pseudomonadota; class Gammaproteobacteria; order Chromatiales; family Ectothiorhodospiraceae; genus Aquisalimonas; species Aquisalimonas asiatica. The sequence continues at coordinate 316,608 of NZ_FOEG01000004.1, forward strand.
CCGTCCGGCCGTCCGGCGAGATACCAGCCGATGTGCTTGCGCGCGATGCGCACGCCCTGATGGTGTCCGTAGAACGCGTGCAGGGCGGCCAGGTGATCCAGCATCAGTTCCCGGACCGCGGCGGTGTCCGGCGCCGGCAGGTGCCGACCGGTGTCCAGAAAGTGCTGGATCTCGCGAAAGATCCAGGGGCGCCCCTGGGCCGCGCGGCCGATCATGACGCCGTCGGCGCCGGTGTCATCCAGCACCCGGGCGGCCTTCTCCGGGGTGTCGATGTCACCGTTGGCGAACAGCGGCAGCGAGATGGCCTGCCGGATCGCGCGGATGGTGTCGTACTCCGCTTCCCCGCGGTAGAGCGCCTCCCGCGTGCGGCCGTGCACCGCCAGGGCGGCGATGCCGGCGCGCTCTGCCATGCGGGCGATGCGCACACCATTGCGGTTGTCTGCCGTGGGGCCGGTGCGGATCTTCAGCGTGACGGGGATATCCACCGCGGCCACCACCGCGTCGAGGATCGAGGCCACCAGGGGCTCGTCGGCCAGCAGCGCCGAGCCCGCCTGGCGGTTGCACACCTTCTTGGCCGGGCAGCCCATGTTGATGTCGATGATCTCGGCGCCATTGGCGGCGTTGTACCGCGCGGCCTCGGCGAGCATGGCCGGGTCCGGCCCCGCGATCTGCACCACCCGTGGTGACGGCTCGCCGCGGTGGTCCGCGCGCAGGCGGCTCTTGCGGCTGTCGCGCAGCGCCGGGCTGGCGTGCACCATCTCCGAGGCGGCCAGCGCCGCCCCGTGCGCACGGCACAGCAGGCGGAACGGGCGGTCCGTGACGCCCGCCATGGGCGCCAGAACCACTTTGCCGTTCAGTGTATGGTTGCCGATCCGCATTGCCGGTTTCCGGGTGTGACTGAAACCGGCATCATACGCAAGCGGCTGTTATCGGCAAAGGCCCGGCAGGGCGACCAATTCCTTGATTCGCTGGGAGAATGACCATGCATGCGGTATTTCTGGACCGAGAATCCCTGGACCGGAGCGACCTGGACATGGCGCCGCTGGACGGGGCCGTCGCCGGCCTGACCAGCTACGAGCGTACCCACCCCGGCGAGGTGGTGGAACGCCTGCAGGGCGCCACGATTGCCATCGTCAACAAGGTGGTGCTGGGGCGTGAGCACCTGTCGCAGCTACCGGATCTCAAGCTCATCTGCATCGCGGCCACGGGCGTCAACAACGTGGATCTGGAGGCGGCGCAGGAGCTGGGCATCCGGGTTGCCAACTGCCGCGGTTATGGCACGGATTCCGTTGCCCAGCACGCCATCGGCCTGATGCTCGCCCTGGCTACCCGCATGCCGGATTATCAGCGGGCCGTGGCGGCGGGCGACTGGGGGCGCAGTACCCAGTTCTGCCTGCTGGACTACCCCATCATGGAGCTCGCCGGCCGCACCCTGGGGCTGATCGGGCTCGGCACTCTTGGCGGGCGCGTGGCGGAGCTGGCGGAGGCGTTCGGCATGACCGTGCAGGTGGCGCAGCGGCCGGGTGGCCCTGCCGATCCCGATCGCGTGCCGCTGGATGAGCTGCTCGCCCGCGCGGACGTGATTTCCCTCCACTGCCCGCTGACCGATGCCACCCGCGGGTTGATCGGTGCCGCGGAACTGGCCCGCATGCCGTCCCATGCGCTGCTGATCAACACCGCACGGGGCGGCCTGGTGGACGAGCAGGCGCTGGCGGATGCGCTGCGCGACGGGCAGATCGGCGGTGCCGGTTTCGACGTGCTGACCGAGGAGCCGCCGCGCGACGGGAACGTCCTGCTGGACCCGTCCATTCCCAACCTGATCGTCACCCCTCACTCCGCCTGGGGCAGCCGCGAAGCCAGGCAGCGCATCGTTGGTCAGCTCACGGAGAACATCGAGGCGTTCGCCCGGGGTGACGCCCTGCGCCAGGTGGTCTAGCGCGGCCGAAGCATCACAGCCGGGGTTCGCGGCGCCGGGCGGCGCTGGCGGCCTTTGTCCGGCGGCTCCGTGCCGGCTCGTCATCGTGCTCGGCGTCGGCGGCGACCCGCTCGCTCATGGCGTGCAGGGATTCCAGGTCGTGGATGGTCTCCCGGACCTCGCTGGCATCCGGAAGGGCGTCGGGCGTCCATCGCACCAGGGGCAGGGCGGCGTCCCGGAGCAGGCTGTCCCGTTCCCCCGGGTGTGCGTTGGTGGTGAGTTCCACCACCGCCACCACGTTGAAACCGCTGTCGCAGACAATGAAATCCGCCAGTATGGCGTTCAGGTCGGGTCGGCGGCGTTGCCGGTCGTCCCGGGGCGCGAGAAAGGCACTGAAGGGAACCCGGGCCATCACGTGATGGTTGGGCAGTCCGGCGCGCAGGATGCGGTAGAGCTGGCGCTGGTTGCCTTCCAGGAGCGCTTGTGCACGGACACTGGCAGTCGGGGTCAGCTTGCGGCGGCGGGCGTTCCAGCCGATCACGAACAGCAGGATCAGCAGCAGCGTGAACGCGCCCGGCATGATGAACGTTTCCATGGCGGCTCTTCGGTCAGCGTGAACGGCAGCCGGCCCGTGCTGGTCACGGCCCGGCGTTCCCCCCGCAGATATGCTGTCCGGCGGCGTGTCTTTCAAGCCCGCCGCGGCTGCCGTGGCCCGCTAGGCGCGATACTCCCGCACCAGGTTGTCCAGGTCGTTGACCATGGTGATCAGCTCCTCCGCCGTCTCCCGCGCCGTTCCCGCGGCATCCGTGGTCTCGGCGAAACGCTCGTTGATCCGGGTGATGTTACGGTTGATCTCCTCGGCCGTGGCTGACTGCTCCTCGGCACTACTGGCGATCTGGGTGTTGAGGTCGCTGATCTCCTCGACCGCGGTGAGCACGCCCCGGGCGGCGTCACCGGCCTGCGAGGTGAGTTCGCGGACGTTCTCGCTGGAGGCCTGGCCACGGGCCATGACGGTGCCCGCGGCCTCGGCGCCCTCCTTGACCCGCCCCAGGACCGCGTCGATCTCGCCCGTGGCCTCGCCCGTGCGCGCCGAGAGCTTGCGCACTTCTTCGGCCACAACCGAGAACCCCCGGCCGCTCTCGCCGGCCCGTGCCGCTTCGATGGCGGCGTTCAGGGCCAGTAGATTGGTCTGCTCGGAAATGCCGCGGATGGTGTCCAGGATGGAGTGGATGCCGTCGGTTTCCTGCACCAGTCGCTGAATCGCCTGGCTGGCGCCCTCGGTCTCCGTGGCCAGGGTCGCCATGGCTGCCGCGGTCTCCTCGGTGACCCGGTGGCAGTCGCCCGCCTGCTGGTGGGCCGCATTGGCCTGCGCGGCGGCGTGGCTGGTGTTGCTGGAGACCTCCGCCACGGTGGACGACATCTCGTTCATGGCCGTGGCGACCTGCCCCATTTCGTCCTGCTGGGAGCCGATGGCGGCGCCGCTGCGCGCCGCGCTGGATTCGGTGTCCTGTCCCGCCTTCTGCAGTCGCCCGGTGAAGTCCCCCACACGGCCGAGCAGGGTGCGTTCGCGGGCCTTGTACATGGCCAGGCTCAGCAGCACCTGGGCGGCCTCGTCGTGGCCGCCGCCGTACACGCGGCGGCCCACGGCGTTGTCGTAGATATCCGCGGCCGCCTGACGGGCGTGCCGCAGCCGACTGTTGATCATCAGGGCCGCGGGCCAGGCCAGTGCCACAAGTCCCACCCCGGCGGCCAGGCCGGCCGCGCCGCCGATACTGGCGGCGCCGAACCCGCCGGCCACCGCGGCGCCGAGGCCCAGGGTGGTGCGGCCGGTCTGGTCCAGGCGTGGCAGACGGCGCCGGTTTCCTCGCCACATGCTCGCGTACAGCCGTTCGGCCCGCGCCACCAGCTGGCGATCCGGGACCGTGCGCACGGACTGGTAGCCGATCATGCGGCCGTTCTGGTAGATCGGTGCCACATAGGCGGTGACCCAGTAGTGGTCGCCGTTCTTGCAGCGGTTCTTGACCACGCCCATCCAGGGTTTGCCGGCTTCCAGCGTGGCCCAGAAATCGGCGAAGACCGCGGGTGGCATGTCCGGGTGGCGAATGATGTTGTGGGCCTGGCCGATGAGTTCGTCCCGCGTAAACCCGGCCACGGCGCAGAAATCGTCGTTTACATGCTCGATCACGCCCTTGAGAGTGGTGGTGCTGATCAGCCGGGAGTCCGGGTCGAAAGTGCGTTCTTTCCCGGTGACGGGGAGGTTCTCGCGCATGGATGTCCTCGATTGCTGTGGTGTTGCCTGGTAACGGTGTATCGGCGTCGGTGGGTATCCCTTTAGACATACGGTCCCGGGCAACGAACGGCTAGTCCCTCAGTGGGCGCTCCACCTGGACGACCCGGTAGTCGTCCGGCACCCGGTGACGCTGGAATCCCAGCCGTTCCATGAGCGCCAGCATGCCGCGGTTTGCGGACAATACCTGGCCCTCCATGCGGGTCAGGCCCCGCGCCCGGGCCGTTGCCATGAGCCGCTCCATCAGCCGCCGCCCGAGGCCGCGGCCCTGCCAGTCGTCGGCGACGGCGATGGCGAACTCGCAGCTGGCGCCGTCCGGGTTGATCACGTACCGGGCCACGCCCACCTGCCGGTACGCCTCGCCACTGCCGTGCACGGCCACCAGGGCCATCTCCCGGTCGTAGTCGATCTGCGTAAAGCGCACCAGCATGGGCAGGCTGATCCGGTCCATGTGGTCCATGAAGCGGTAATAGCGGGAGCGTGCCGATAACCCCTGGATGAAGGCCTCTTCCATTTCCGCGTCTTCCGGGCGGATCGGGCGGACGGTGACGGCGGTGCCGTCGGGCAGCGTCTCGACGGTCTCCAGGTGGCGGGGGTAGGGCATGATGGCCATGTGCCCGTAGCCGTCGCTGTCACTGTCGCGGATATGCAAGCGGGCGTCCACGGCGATCATGGCCGTGGCGTCCGCGATCACCGGGTTGATGTCCACATCGGTGACCTGGGGCAGCAGGCAGACCAGGTCCGAGAGGCGCAGCAGGGCGTGCTCGAGCTCGCTTCTCAGGGGGCCGTCCTGGTCCAGTTGCAGGTGGCGGCCGACCCGTGTGCGGGTCATGAGGTCGCGGGCAAGAAAGTCGTTGAGCGGCGGCAGCGACACCGCCCGGTCGCGGATGACCTCCACCATGGAGCCGCCGGCGCCGAAGCTGATGGCCGGGCCGAACACCGGGTCGCGGACTACGCCGAGCATGACCTCCTTGCCGTTGCGTGGCGTGTGCATGGGCTCCACGGAGACGCCATCCGGGGTGACGTCGGGTCGGGTGCGCGCGGCGGCGGCCATGATGTCGCCATAGGCGGCCTCCACCGCGTCGCCGTCGAGGACGTTCAGGCGCACGCAGTCCACCGCCGCCTTGTGGGCGATCTCCGGTGCATTGATCTTGACCGCCACCGGCAGCCCCAGTTGTTCCGCCGCCGCGCGGGCCTCCTGCGGCGACCGCGCCACCAGTGTGCGGCTCACCGGGATGTGAAAAGCGGCCAGCACCGCCTTGGACTGGTGCGGGGTCAGACGCGACTGGCCGCGTTGGAGGGCTTCGGCAATGATGCCCCGCGCCGTGTCCAGGTCGGGCTCGGAGCGGGTCCCGGACGCCTCGGGGACCTGCATCAGCAGCGCCTGGCTGCGGCGGTAGCGGGACAGGGCCGACAGCGCCTCGGTGGCGTTCTCGGGAGTGGCGAAATTGGGAAAGCCGGCGGCCGTGAAGCGCTCCCGCGCCGCGCGGATGCGTGTGCCACCCATCCAGCAGGCGAGCACCGGTTTGCGCCCGGTGCGGGTCTCGCACAGAGCCCCCGCCGCGGCGTCCGGATCGGTGCGCGCCTGCGGCGTGAGAATCACCAGTGCCCCGTCCACGCCGCGGTCGTCCAGGCAGGCCGTCAGGCTGTTGCTGAAGCGGTCGGCGTCGGCGTCGCCGAGGATGTCCACCGGATTGTGGCGGGGCCAGCGCGCCGGCAGGCTGCGGTCCAGGGCCGTCACCGTCTCCGGCGCCAGGTCCGCCAACTGCAGGTCGCGTTCCACCAGCAGGTCGGTGGCGATGATGGCCGGGCCGCCGCCGTTGCTGATCACCGCGATGCGATCGCCGCCCAGGCGTCGGCCGCTGGCCAGCAGTTCGGCCGCGGCAAACAGCTGCCCGATAGTGGGCACGCGCACGGCGCCGGCCCGGCCCAGGGCGGCGTCGAAGGCGTCGTCCTCGCCCACCAGTGCGCCGGTGTGGGAGGTGGCGGCGCGGTAGCCCTCCTGCTGCCGCCCCACCTTCATGACGATCACGGGCTTGAGCCGCGCCGCCGCCCGCAGGCCGCTCATGAACCGCCGCGCGTCGGTGATGGTTTCCACGTAGAGCAGAATGCTGCGGGTGTCCTGGTCCAGCGCCAGGTAGTCCAGGACATCGCCGAAGTCCACGTCCGTGGTGTCGCCCAGGGAGCACACGGCGGAGAAGCCCACCCGGCGGCTCTCGGCCCAGTCCAGCACCGCCGAGGTGAGGGCGCCCGACTGGGACACCAGGGCGAGCTGGCCGGCCGAGGCGCGGTTGCGGGAGAACGTGGCATTCAGGCCCAGGGGCGGGCGCATGAGCCCGACCCAGTCGGGGCCGATGACGCGGATGCCGTACCGGCGCGCCGTGGCCATGACCTCCCGCTCCACCCGCTTGACGCCGGTGCCCGGGTCGCCGAGTCCGGCAGCAAGAATGAGTGCCGCGCGGACGCCGTGCTGCCCGCAGTCTTTCACCACCCGGTGGATATGGCGGGGAGGGACGCAGATCACCGCCAGGTCGGGTACCGTCTCGAGACCGGTGATGCGATCAACGCAGGCGCGGTCGCGCACACGGCGGTGGTTGGGGTTCACCGGCAGGATGGTGCCCTGGAAGTCGCCGTCCAGCAGGTTGTCCATCACCTGCTGGCCGACGGAGCCCGGTGTCTCGCTGGCGCCGATTACCGCGACACTGTCCGGATGGAAGAAGCGCTCCAGGTAGTGGGTGCCCATGCGTGCTCCCGCCGCCGGCTACCCGGCGTAGCGTCCGATGCGGTGTTCTTCCATGGCGCCGCGGATGTCCTCCAGGCTGCTCGGGTCGTCGATGGTGGAGGGCACCGGGACGTGGTCCTCCGTCGACAGCTGGCGGATGCTCTTGCGCAGGATCTTGCCCGAGCGGGTCTTGGGCAGTTTCTGCACGATGGCGACCCGCCGCAGACAGGCGAACGCGCCGATGTTGTTGCGCACCCGGTCCACCAGGTCCTGCTCCAGGGTGGCGTGGTCGATGTCGGCGCCATCCTTGAGCACCACGAAGCCGATGGGCATCTCGCCCTTGAGCTCGTCGGCGATGCCCACCACGGCGCATTCGGCCACGGCGTCGTGACCGCCGATGATCTCCTCCATCTCGCCCGTGGAGAGCCGGTGACCGGCGACGTTGATCACGTCGTCCATGCGGCCCATGACGAACAGGTAGCCGTCGGCGTCGATGTAGCCGCCGTCGGAGGTGTCGTAGTAGCCCGGGAATCGCTCCAGGTAGGACGACCGGAAGCGGGCGTCGTCCCGCCACAGAGTGGGCAGGCAGCCGGGCGGCAGCGGCAGGCGGATGGCGATGTGGCCCTGCTCGCCGCGCCCCAGCGGCTGGCCGTTCGGGTCCAGGATCTCCACCTGGTAGCCCGGGCTGGGAAAGGTGGCGGAGCCGGGTTTCTCGGGGTGCGGCTCCACGCCCATGGGGTTGGAGGCGATGGGCCAGCCGGTCTCCGTCTGCCACCAGTGGTCCACCACCGGGCGGTCACCGCTGATGGCCTTGAGCCAGTCGTACGTGGGCGGGTCCAGCCGTTCCCCGGCCAGGAACAGGGCTTCCAGCGAGCTCAGGTCGTAGTCGGCCATGAGCGCCGCCTGCGGGTCCTCCTTCTTGACGGCGCGGAAGGCGGTGGGGGCGGTGAAGAAGGTCTTGACCCGGTGTTCGCTGATCACCCGCCAGAACGCGCCGGCGTCCGGGGTCTTCACCGGTTTGCCTTCATACACCACCGAGGTGCAGCCGCGGATCAGCGGACCGTAGACGATATAGGAGTGTCCGACCACCCAGCCCACGTCGGAGGCGGTCCAGAAGACGTCGCCCGGGTCCAGGTTGTAGACGGTGCCCATGCTGAGGTTGAGTGCCACCGCGTAGCCACCGGTATCACGGAGCACGCCCTTCGGTTTTCCGGTGGTGCCGGAGGTATGCAGGATGTACAGCGGATGGGTGGCATCCACCGGCACCGGGTCCGCGGGCGCGGCGGCGCCGGTCAGGGTGTCCCAGTCGTGGTCGCGGCCGGGCGCCAGGCTCGCTTCCGCCTGCGGCCGCGCCTTGACCACCACCGCCTCGGGTTTGTGATGCGCCTTGTCGATGGCCTGGTCCACCAGCGGCTTGTAGGGAATGACGCGGCTGAACTCCAGACCGCAGCTCGCGGTGAGAATCACTTTCGGTTCGGCGTCATCGATGCGGACCGCCAGCTCATGGGGCGAGAAGCCGCCGAACACCACCGCGTGGATGGCGCCCAGGCGGGCGCAGCCGAGCATGGCGATCACCGCCTCGGGGATCATGGGCATGTAGATCACCACCCGATCGCCCTTGTCGACGCCCAGGTCCCGCAGCGCCCCGGCACAGCGGGCGACAGCGTCCCGCAGCTCGCGGTAGGTGTAGCGCTGCTGGCTCTCGGTGACCGGTGAGTCGTGGATGATGGCGGTCTGTTCGCCGCGGCCGTTGCTGACGTGGACGTCCAGCGCCAGGTGCGACATGTTGAGCTCACCGCCCTCGAACCAGCGATAGAGTCCGTCCTGGTGGCTGAGGATCTGCTCCGGCTGCCGGAACCATTCAAGCTCCGCGGCCTGTTCGCGCCAGAACGTCTCCGGCGATTCGATGGAACGCTGGTACAGCGATGCGTAACGCATGTCACCTCCTCCCGTGCCGAGCGGCCTATGGATCACCCACTGCGGCTGCCTGCTTTGTTATGCTCATGACCTTGCTGTTGTTGGGCGCAGGGGCGGCAGCAGCCCCTGCGCTTCCGCCAACTTATCATCAACTGAGCCTTTCGGGGTGCTTGCGTCGCCGTGCGACGCCTCACCCCATAGGGCAAGGCTAGCGGGAGGACGACGTGGCGCAACGGGCGGTAGTGACAGGTGGGGGCAGTGGCCTCGGGCAGGCCATCTGCCGGGAACTGACGCAGCGGGGCATGGAGGTCATCGTCGTGGGCCGGCGGCCGGAGGCGCTGCACGAGACGCGCGCCATGGCGCCGAAACAGATCACCACGGTCAGCGCGGACCTGGCCACGGAGTCCGGCCGTGAGGAGCTGGTCAGCGCGGTCGGCGAAGACAGCCTCGCGGCGCTGGTGCACAACGCCGGGGTGCTGACGCCCATTGGTCCGCTCGCCGGGGTGCGGCTGGAGGACTGGCGGCAGGCCCAGGCGGTCAACGTCGAGGCGCCGCTGTTTCTGACCCAGGCGCTGCTGAACAACCTGCAGGACGGCGGCCGCGTCCTGCACATGTCCTCCGGTGCCGCCCATCACGGCTACGCCGGCTGGGGGAGCTACTGCACCAGCAAGGCGGCGCTGCACATGCTCTACCAGGTGCTGCGTGACGAACTGCGCGACCGAGGTATTGCCGTGGGCAGCATGCGTCCCGGGGTCGTGGACACGCCCATGCAGTCGCTGATCCGCGAGCAGCCGCCGGAGCGCTTCCCCATGGTCCAGCGGTTCATGGACCTGCACGCCACCGGACAGCTTGAGAGCCCCTCCGATGTGGCGCGGTTCACCGCGTGGCTGCTCGTGGAGGTGGATGCCGACGCCTTCAGCGCCGAGGAGTGGTCGTTCACCGACCCGGCGCACCGGGAGCGCTGGGGTGGCTGACAACGGCGCCTACCAGCCACGGCGCCCGGCACGTGCAGAGCGACTTGCGCTGCGGGGCGTGGACTATCACCTGCATTGCTGGGGGCCGGAGACGGGGCGGCCGCTGGTTCTTCTGCACGGCTGGATGGATACCGGGCTCACGTGGCAGTTCCTGGTGGATGCCCTGGCCGGCGAACGGCGCATCATCGCGCCGGACTGGCGCGGGTTCGGTGACTCCCAGTGGGTGCCCGGCGGATACTACTTCCCGGATTACCTGGCGGATCTCGACGCCCTGCTGGACGCCGTTGCCGGCGAGGAACCGGTGGACCTGGTGGGCCACAGCATGGGTGGCAACGTGGCGGGGTTGTACGCCGGCGTGCGGCCGGAGCGCATCCGGCGCCTGGCGCTGGTGGAGGGGTTTGGTGCCCGCGCCCGTGGCGCCGCGGAAGCGCCCGACAACTACGCGCGCTGGCTGGATCAGTGGCAGCAGCCACCGACGCTGCAGACCCCGGAGTCCCCGGGGGCGTTCGCCGAGCGGCTCATGGAGCGCCACCCGCACCTGCCCCGTGAGCGGGCGCTGTTCGTTGCCGGTTGCTGGCTGCGACGGGCGGATGATGGCGGCTGGCAGCTACGGGCCGACCCCGGCCACAAGCGTGGCAACCCGGTGCTCTACCGGCTGGAAGAGGCCGAGGCGTGCTGGCGCCGGATCAGCGCGCCGGTGCTCTGGGTGGTCGGCCTTGAGTCGCGCACGCTGTCGTGGTTCGGCGGCTGGGAGGAGCTGGAGCGGCGGCGCGAAGTGGCCGGCGGCCGGCCGGTGCATGTGGAGGAGGCCGGACACATGGTCCATCACGACCAGCCCGGCGTTCTGGCAGCGGAGCTGGAGGCGTTCCTGGAGGGCGACGGCTGACCGCGGCGGCGTCGGGTTGATTCAGCGCTTGCCGTAGTCGTTCTTCATCACGTCCATCCAGCGCTGGTGCTTCTCGTGCGCTTCCCGGCGCCAGCGCTCCACCTGCTCCCGGGAATGCTCTTCCAGGATCTGCTTGTCGGTGTAGGAGCGGGGATCCTCGTCCTGTTCCGGCTTGTTGTCGCTCATGGTCGTCTCCATGTCTGATCCGGCGCGGGAGTATAACCGAAGACGCGGCGCCACGTGATATCGTCTCCGGCGCAGTTATCCCCTGTCCTGTGGAAGAGCCATGACCAGCCATTTTGATCGCGAACTCGATGTGACCGGCCTCAACTGCCCCCTGCCGATCCTGCGGACCAAGCGGGAACTGGTGCGCATGGATGCCGGCCAGGTGCTTCGGGTCATGGCCACCGACCCCCACGCGGTGATCGATTTTCTCGCCTTCACGGAGAAGACCGCCAATCGCATGGTGGACTACTGGGACACCGACGGAATCTATTACTTCCTGGTCGAGAAGGCCGACTAGCGTCAGTGCCCTCCCCGCAACAGCCGCTCCAGGGCGGTCTCGATGCCGAGCGTGATCCGCTTGCTGATGGACTGCTTGCGCCGGAACGTGACCTCGAACACGTCCGCCTCCTCGGCCTTGGCCATGAGCAGATCGTCACTGGTCTGCAGGGCGTCCACCAGGTTCAGGTCCACCGCCTGTTCGCCGTACCAGTGCTCGCCGGTTGCGACCTGCTCGAGATCGAGGGACGGGCGGTAGCGGTGCACGAAGCGCTTGAACAGCCCGTGGATTTCGTCGAGTTCCTGCTGGAACTTCCGGCGGCCAGCGTGGGTGTTCTCGCCCAGGGTGGTGAGGGTGCGCTTGTGCTGTCCGGCGGTGTGCATCTCCACGTCCACGTCGTGGCGTTTCAGCAGGCGGTGGATGTTGGGCAGCTGCGCCACCACGCCGATGGAGCCCACCACGGCGAACGGGGCGGCAACGATCCGGTCGGCGACACTGGCCATGAGGTAACCGCCACTGGCGGCGACCCGGTCCACGGCGGCCGTGAGCCGGATGCCGCGGTCCCGCAGGCGGGTGAGCTGGGATGCCGCCAGGCCGTAGCTGTGCACCAGCCCGCCGGGGCTCTCCAGGCACAGCACTACCTCGTCCTGCCCCGGGCGCGCCTGGGTGAGCACGGCGGTGACTTCCTCACGCAGATTCTCGACCCGGGAGGCGCGTATGTCGCCCTCGAACCGCAGTAGATACACCCGGTGTTTCGGGCCCTGGGCAGGCGGTTCGCCCTGGGTGGGGTGGTCGGTGTCGGTCTGCCTGCCGGAGCGGCGGAAGCGCTGGAACAGCTTGCGCTCGGTCATGGCGTTGCTCAGGGTGCGGCGCATGTCCCGGTAGCGGTTGTTGAGCTTGCGCACGCGCAGGGATTCCCGGCCCTGCTCCCGATCGCGGCCGGCCACGGCACTGATGCCGGCCAGCACGATCAGGATGCTGACGACGACGGTCAGTGCCTTGGCGAGAAACATCCCGTACTCGTAGACAAACGCCATTGTGCCTCCATCCCGCGTGATTGAACGGCGCCATTATAGCCACAAGGTCTGCGGGCGCGGGTCAGGCGGACTCCAGCGCCTCCACGTCGCGGACCGTTTTCTGCTGGACAGCCCGATCCACCGGAAAGTGCCACACCAGCCAGACGGCGGCGACCTTGAACGGGATGGGTGCCAGGCCGTAGAGCAGCGACAGGGCCCACAGCCCTTCCGGTTCGCTGGCGCCGGCGTCGAAGCCGGCCAGCCCCAGGAGCGGGTAGGCCAGGCCGACGGCAAGCGCCAGGGCCAGCTTGGTGGCCATGCCCCAGAGGCCGAAGAACAGGCCGGTGCGCTGCCCGCCGCCCCGCGCCGTGTCCACGTCCACGAGATCCGCCTGAATGGAGGCGGGCAGGGCCATGTCGACACCGAGGCTCAGCCCCGACAGCAGGCAGATGATGATGAACAGCCAGGCGTCACCGGGCCCGAGCAGGGGCACCCAGGCGAAGATCGCCGCCGCCCACAGCATGGACAGGGCCCAGGCGCGGTGCTTGCCGATACGCCGCGCCAGCCACAGCCACAGCGGGATGCCGGCCAGCCCGGAGACGAAATAGACCACCAGCATGACGCCGGCCAGGCCTTCCGCCTGCAGGACGTGCTGGGCGAACAGCAGGAACAGCGTCGCCGGCAGCGCGTTGGCGAGACCATTGAGGATGTAGGCCACCAGTAGCCGCAGGAACGGGGTATGTTCGCGCAGCAGCTGGAGCCCCTGCCGCCACGGCACCGGGGTCAGCGCGTTGCGCGGCTCGGGTACGGCGATCAGTGCGATCGCCACCGTCAGCGGCAGGCTCAGCCACAGCAGCCAGGCAAGCTGCTCCAGAGCGGCCCCGGCGGACTCCTCCGGGTCGGAGAGCGTGATGGCCGGCAGCACGATGGCGATCAGCATGCCCGCCAGCACGAACCCCTCGCGGCTGCCGGTAATGCTGGAGCGCTGGTTGTAGTCACGGCTCAGTTCGGCGCCCCAGGCGCTGTAGGGCAGCGCCACGAACGTCCACGCCAGGTAGGTGACGAAGCTCCAGAACAGCAGATGCAGCATGCCGGCGTCGCCGGGCGGCCGGAACAGCTGGTCAACCCCGAACATGAGCAGCGGCACGCCGATCAGGATCAGCGTCTTGCGGCGGCCGAAGCGGTTGCGGATGCGGTCACCCAGGCCACCCACCACCGGATCGGTGACCACATCCCACAGCCGGGCCACCAGCAGCAGCACGCCCACGGCGCCGACACCCAGCGTTTCCGCGTAGAAGGGCGGCAGGTAGACATACAGCGGAATGCCGAGAATGGCCAGGGGCAGGCCGGGCAGTCCGTAGAGGAGAACCCGGCTGCGGGAGACTGGTGTCATGTACCGTACTCCGGGCGCTCCAGTACGAACTGAACCAGGTCGATGTTGCCCATGCGGAATCCGGCCTCACAGTAGCTCAGGTAGTAGCGCCACATGCGCATGAAATGCGTGTCGTAGCCCAGGGCGCCGATGGGGCCGGCGTGGGCGTTGAAGCGCTCCTGCCACAGACGCAGGGTTTCGGCGTAGTGGAGCCCGAACGGGGTCATCGCCCGCAGCCTCAGCCCAGCCGCCGAGGCCATCCGCTGCAGGTGCCCCCGGGTCGGCAGCATGCCGCCGGGGAAGATGTAGAGCTGGATGAAATCCGGGGTCTCCCGGTACAGCGGGTACGCCGCCTCGTCGATGGTGATGACCTGCAGCGCGGCGCGCCCGCCGGGTTTCAGGCAGCGGGCCAGGGTCTCGAAATACTCCGGCCAGTAGCGCTCCCCCACCGCCTCGAACATCTCGATGGAGACGGCGTGGTCGTACTGGCCTGTCTCGTCCCGGTAATCCCGGTAGTGGTAGGCCAGCGCGTCCTGGAGCCCGGCCGCCCGGCTCTGCTCCTCCGCCCACTCCAGCTGCTGCCGGGAGAGGCTCAGTCCGGTCACTCGGTGGCCGGCCGCCGCGGCGGCACGCCCGAAACCGCCCCAGCCGCAGCCGATCTCCAGCAGGTGGCTGCCGGCGGGGGCATCCAGCTGCTCCAGAATACGCTGGTACTTGCGTTGCTGCGCCTGCTCCAGGGTGTAGCTGTCGGTCTGCGGCGTGCCCGATTCGCCGAACAGTGCGGCGGAGTAGGTCATGGTCGGATCGAGCCACTCGCGGTAGAAATCGTTGCCCAGGTCGTAGTGTGCGGCGATGTTGCGCCGGCTGCCGCGGTGGGTGTTGGCGCGCAACCGGTGGCGCAGCCGCATGGCCAGCAACGCCAGCGCACTGGGGCGCGACGCCCCGCCGAAGACGTCGTCGTTCTCTCCCAGCAGCTGCAGCAGCGCGGTCAGGTCACTGGTTGTCCAGTCGCCTGCCAGATAGCCCTCGGCCAGGCCCAGGGCGCCGTGGATGCGCAGGCGTATCAGGGTGCGCCAGGGGCGATGGACGTGCAGGTCGGCGTGGATGCCATCGGCGTTGCCGAAGGTCTGGCAGCTGCCGTCCGGGAATTCCACCTCCAGCGTGCCCCGGGCGAGGCCGTTGAGCACGGCGCTGAAGTAGCGCCCGCTGATGCCCGGCAGGTTCCGGGCCGTTTCGGTCATGGATTTGTCCCAAGCCATCAGGTGATGTCCTCCGACGGTCGCTCCGGCTTGCGATGGAACCGGGCGCCACGCAGCCAGATTTTCAGGGCCTGCCAGTGAATCGCGGCCATGACCTTCAGTGTCATGAAGGGGTGCCGCGCGCCGGCACGCAGGAGTTCCGCGTCGCTCAGGGGGCGCCGCTCACCCTGCTGCACCGCCGCCAGGCGCAGGGAGCCCTGGTCGTGGTAGTGGATCGTGGTGGTGAACGTCTCCCCGGGCGGCGTCAGCCGGAACCGGTACTCGCCGCTCACCGGGAAGAAGGGTGAGACATGGAAGCACTTGCTGGCGCGCGAGCGTACCGGGGTATGCAGCGGCGCGCCGCTGTCGTGCAGCAGATAGCCGTGCCATTCACCGAAGGTGTTGCGCACCTCGCACAGCACGGCCAGCAGGGCGCCGTCGCGGTGATGGCAATACCACAGGCTCAGCGGATTGAAGCCGTAGCCAAGCATTCGCGGCATGCCGTAGAGCAGTACCTGTCCGCCCTGGAGATCGATGGCCGCCCTGGCCAGGATGGCATCGATCCAGGGACGCAGGGCGCTGCCGTCCCGCGGGCCGTGGTCGCGGTCTAGGAAGCTGAACAGGTTGAACCGGTTGTGGGAGAGCAGGCGTAGCCCGTCCACCGCGTCGTCGATGCGGTCGATGTCCAGCAGCACGCCGAACAGCCGGTAGCGGAACGCGCTGCCCGGCCGACCGTAGCGGCGGTGCATCACGGCTCCGGTGTAAAGCGCCCCGGCCCGCGTGGTCATGGGCTCTGGAGCTCCGGTTGTGCCTCGGGTGGCGGCGCGGCGACGGGTGCATCGGCCTGGGCGGTGATCCACGGCGGGTCGATGCCGAACGCGGCCGCGACGTTCACGCCCGAGCGCAGACCGTCCTCGTGAAATCCGTAGCCCAGGTAACTGCCGCAGAACCAGAGCCGGTCGCGCCCCTGGATGCGGTCGAACACGCCTTGCGCCTGCACCGCGCCGGCATCGAAAACGGGATGGTCGTAAACCATGCGGGCGTGGGTCCGGTCCGGGTCGGGGGGTGTCTCCGGGTTCAGGGTGACGAAGACGTTCTCGTGTGTCGGCAGTTGCTGCAGCCGGTTCATCCAGTAGGACACCGAAGCCGGCCCGCCGGCGTTGCCACCCTGGTAGTTCCAGCTTGCCCAGATGTGGCGCAGCCGCGGCATGACGCGCTCGTCCTGGTGCAGCCACGCCACGTTCTCCTGGTAGCCGAAGGCGCCCAGGAGCCGTTGTTCGTCATGGGTGGGCGAGTCGATCATCGCCAGTGACTGGTCCGCGTGGGTGGCCATTACCACCTCGTCGAAGCGCCCGAGGAGCTCGCGGTCGGAGTACACCTCGACACCGTGGTCGCGCCGGCTGACGCGGCGGACGGGTGTGGCCGCGTGGCAGCCGCCGCTGATCTCGGGCACCAGCCGGCGGACGTACTCACGGCCACCACCGGTCACCGTCCGCCACTGCGGCCGGTTGGCCAGGTCGATCAGGCCGTGGTTGCGGAAGAACTGCAGGAACCGGCGCGCCGGGAAGCGCAGCATCTCCGCCTGCGGGCAGGACCAGATGGCTGCCGCCATGGGCAGCAGATACTGCTCGCGCAGCTCCCGGGAGGCACGCATTCCGTCCAGGAACTGCGCCAGGGTGAGTTCGTCGGCGCCGGGCGTGTCCAGATACCGGTGGGCACGCCGGTTGAACCGGATGATGTCTCCGACCATGCGCAGGAACGAGGGACTGACAAGGTTGCGCCGCTGTGCGAACAGCTTGTCGAGGCGGTCGCCGGCCCACTCCAGGCGACCGTCCGCCGAACGGAACGCGAACGACATGTCGCTGCCGTGGGTCGCAATTCCCAGGTGGTGAAACAGTCCGGTGAGCAGTGGATAGTTGGGTTCGTTGTAGACGATGAACCCGGTATCCACGGCCACCGGCCCCGTCGGGCCCGGGATCTCCTGGGTGTGCGTGTGCCCGCCGACGTAGTCGTTGTGCTCCAGCAGCGTGACGTGATGATCGCGCGAGAGCAGCCACGCCGCCGCGAGGCCGCTGATGCCGCCACCAATGACTGCAATCCGTTTTCCGTTCATGGCTGGTCCGTGAAGTGTTTGTATCGTTATTGTATAGTAATTCGCGCGGCAGGGAAGCCCGTTGTTATCAGCTTGCGGCTTCGTGCACCGGTGACCCGATGGCTGCGGTTGTCGTATCCTGTTGGGGTGTGACGACGTCCCTTAACCGCACTCGGGAGGCCAGCCTTGAGAACACGGCAGGGCACCAAGAAGCGCATCCTTGATGCCGCCGGCGAGCTCTTTCAGCGCAACGGGTTCAGCGGGTTCAGCTATCAGCACATCGCCAGTCAGCTTGGCGTCAAGAATGCCGCGATCCACTATCACTACCCCTCGAAGACGGACCTTGGTGTTGCGTTGATCCGCCGGTACCGGGCCAATTTCTCCTGGTGGACGGACCAGCTGGCCTCCCAGGGAGTGGACCCCGTGGCCCGCCTGGAGGCGTTCTTCGATCTGGAGGAGCGCTACCTGCGCGAGGGCAAGGTGTGCCCCCTGGGGGGGGTCGGGGTCGAGCACGCCGGCATCCCCGAACCCATGCGCCGGGAGACTGAAGTCTTCGTGGGCGAGCTGCTCGGGTGGCTCACGCGCGCTCTGGACGATGGCGCGCGCGACGGGGTGCTGACGTTCAGTGGCACGGCCAGTGGCAAGGCGCTCAGTCTGCTGACATCCCTCCAGGGCGGGCTGCAGGTGGCCCGAGTCGGCGGGTCCGGCGCGTTCCAGCGGATCGTGGAGCAGGTGCGCACGGAGCTTGGTCTGCCGCGGGAACGCACCGCGCGGCGGATGCCGGCGGCGGTCTGACGGCGCCGCCCCCGGAGCGGGCACGGTGTATGGTTCACGAACGGCGCCGCGGCCAGGGCTGTCGGCGCCTCCGGGTCGGGGGGCTTATGAAGTCGGACTGGTTTGCCGGACTGCAACGGGAGATCGCTGCGGTCGGCGACGTCGATCAGCTGGGTGCTGTCTGCGAACGGCTCTGTGAGCACCTGAAGGTGCCCTACTACTGCTTCGCCATGCGGTTGCCCACATCGTTCGTGGACCCCGCGCTGGTGGTGTTCGACAACTATCCGGAGCCGTTCCGCGATCTCTACGTGGAGCTGGAGGGCCTGAATATGGACCCCGTGCTGCTCGGCACCTACGAGCAGTCGGCGCCGGTCTACTGGGACGAAGTCTTCGCCGCGGTGTCGCCGGGCTCGGATCAGGCGCGGTTCGTCGAGGGTGCCGTGCGTGCACTGGGCCTGCTGTCCGGTGTCAGCTGCGGTTATCGCGGCGCGCGGGGGCAGTTCGCCGTCCTGTCCGTGGCCAGTCGGGATGACAGCGCCGGGTTACGGCGCTACCTCCGCGCCGTGGCGCCGCGTGTCATGCTCGCCGGCGCCTGCCTGCACGACTCCGCCACGCGGTTGCTGGTGGAGGATCCCGCCCAGGCCGTCACGCCGCGCGAGCGGGAATGCCTGCTCTGGTGCGCCGAGGGGAAGACGGCACGCGAGACGGGGGAACTCCTGTCCATCACGGAGCGCACGGTCACCTTTCACTTGCGCAATGCCAGCGCCAAGTTGCGGGTGAACAGCCGACAGCAGGCGGTTGCGCGCGCGGTCTCCCTGGGGATCATCGAGCCGCGGCCGGTCACCGTGCCGACCAATTGACCATTTCTGCGACGGATTTGGCGGCTCGCCGGAAACGGTGACGCTACCCTGACTGGCGCCGTTTTCCCGGGCCTGCATACAATGCTCGTCTCCCGGTGAAGTCAGTGCGCATCAATGAAAGGGAGACGCGTGCAGCAGCAATTACAGGAACATGTGAGTGGCGGAGGCGGGCGCATTGTCGCCACCCTGGCCGGTGCACTGGCGTTCGGGTTCCCGGGGGCGCTGGGCGGTCTGCTGGTGGGCTATGCCGGCGACGTCGGCCTGCGGCGCTGGATGGTCTCCGGCTGGCGCCTGCGCAAGCGCATGCCGGATCAGGTCCAGCGGCAGTACCTCACGGCCGCCTGTGCCGTCATGGGGCACGTTGCCAAGTCCGACGGGCGGGTCAGCGAGGCGGAGATTACCGTGGCGCGCCAGGTGTTCGAGGTGCTGGATCTGCACGGTGACCTGCGTCGGGAAGCCATTCAGCTGTTCGGTCGGGGCAAACGGCGGGATTTCCCGCTGACCTGGGTGCTGCGCCGTTTCAACCGGGTCTGCGGCGGCGAAGACGATCTGCTGCAGGCGTTTCTCGAATATCAGGCGGCCGTCGCCCAGGCGGACGGCCGGCCTGCGGGCGCACAACATGCCCTGCTGCTCCGGATTGCCCGGCGCCTTGGTTTCAACGAGCCGGAACTACGGCGGCTCATGCGTGGCCAGCGCGGCAGCGGTGCCGTACGCGCCATGCCCCAGAGCCCGTATCGGGTTCTCGGCGTGGCCGAGAGCGCCAGCACCGACCAGATCCGCCTGGCTTACCGCAAGCTCATCAGCCGCCATCACCCCGACCGCCTGCAGGCCCAGGGCTGTACCGAGGACGAGATTCGTGAAGGCGCCGGACGCACGCACGCGGCCCGGCGCGCTTACGACCAGATCCGGCGCCAGCGCGGGTTCTGACGTCCGGGGGCGCGGCGCCGGTTCAGCCCAGCAGGCCCAGCCGGCCACCGCTTGCCGCCGCCACCACAACCAGTCCGATGACCAGGTTGATGCCCACCAGCCGCCGCACGTTGGCGAGCGCTTCGGTGCCCCGCTGCCAGTCCTGGGTGTCCACCGCGCTGCGGAGCTGCTTGAACGGCAGGAAGAAGACCACCAGAAACAGCAGCGCCATGATCAGCCCGAGGCCGTGCATCACGTGCACGTGGGTGGGCCAGTCGCCCATGCTCTGGAACATGCCGAACCCGAGCCAGTAGCCGGTCAGCAGCACGATGACCACCGACTTCCAGACCCAGACAAAGAACTTGGCCAGTACCCGGCGCCACAGCATGAGTCGCTCCGGGGCCTCGAGCGTGGCGGCCGCCACCGGGCGCAGGATGACGTAGGCGAAGAACATGCCGCCGACCCAGATGACGGCGAACAGGACATGCAGCAGGCTTCCGATACTGATCACGCGGTATTCCTCCGACCGTTCGGCGATGACTCGACGGATGGCAGTGTAGCAGCCGGTGCCGGGCGCCGTAATCGGCCGGTGGCTCTGATGCGCCGCTTTCGGTACAGTCTTGCCACGCGACCCAGGGGGATGTGATCCATGCAGGACGACCGTATTGCGCCATCGATACTTGCGGCGGATTTCGCCCGCCTCGGTGAGGAAGTGGACGCCGTGCTGGCCGCCGGTGCGGACATGGTGCATTTCGATGTCATGGACAACCACTACGTGCCGAATCTCACCATCGGCCCCATGATCTGCCAGGCGCTGCGCAACCATGGCGTGACCGCCGAGATCGATGTGCACCTGATGGTCAAGCCCGTGGACCGGCTGATCCCGGACTTCGCCGCCGCGGGTGCCGACTGGATCACCTTCCACCCCGAGGCCACCGAGCACGTGGATCGCAGCCTGCAGCTGGTGCGCGACCAGGGCTGTCGCGCCGGGCTGGTGTTCAACCCGGCCACGCCGCTGGACTACCTCAAGTACGTCATGGACAAGGTGGACATGATTCTGCTGATGTCCGTGAACCCCGGTTTCGGCGGTCAGTCGTTCATCCCCGCCACACTGGACAAGCTGCGCGAGGCGCGGGCGCTCATCGACGCCAGCGGTCGGGACATCCGCCTGGAGGTGGACGGCGGCGTCAAGACCGAGAACATCCGCGCCGTGGCCGAGGCCGGCGCCGACACGTTCGTGGCCGGTTCGGCCATTTTCGGCCAGTCCGATTACCGCGCCGTGGTGGACGCCATGCGGCAGGAAATCGCGCAGGCGCGGGCATGATGCGGCAGGTGCAGGCACTGCTCTTCGATCTGGACGGCACGCTGGTGGACAGCGCCCCGGACATGGCCGTGGCCGTGGATCGCATGCTGGTCGACGTCGGCCTGGCCGCCGCCGGGGAGGACAGGGTCCGCGGCTGGGTCGGCAACGGTGCGCGCCGCCTGGTGATGCGCGCCCTCACCGGGCGGGTCGACGGCGAGCCTCCCGAGGCGGATGTCGATCACGCCCTGGCCCTGTTTCTTCGCTATTATGAAGAGCGCCTCAGTGTGCGCAGCCGGCTGTACCCCGGCACGCGCAGCGGGCTGGACCGCCTGCGGGCGGACGGGTATGGTCTGGCTTGTGTCACCAACAAACCCGAGCGGCTGGCCCGGCAGCTCCTGAGCGACCTGGGCCTGGACGACCTCCTGCCCGTGGTGGTCGGCGGCGACACGTTGACGGTGCGCAAGCCCGATCCGGCGCCGCTCCACCATGCCATGGCGGCACTGGCGGTGCCGGCCGAGCAGACGCTCATGGTCGGTGACTCCCGGGCCGATGTGGAGGCCGGGCGCAATGCCGGCACGGGCGTGGTCTGTGTTCCCTATGGCTACAGCCAGGGCGAGGATGTCAATGCGCTGGCCCCGGACGTGGTGGTGGCGAGTATCGAGGAACTCCACGGCTTCCTGCGCGGAGCCGCCTGAGCCAACGGCAGGATCATGACGAGTACACCAGTGATGCAGAGGGTGAGCGCGAACGCAACACGATGGCGTGGCTGAACGGGAGTGCCCCGCGCGATTCGTTGTGTCCACGTGTTTTCCATCATTGGTGAATCTGCATGAACAAGCAACAATTCCAGGAACTTGCCGACCGGGGCTATAACCGCATCCCGGTCATCCGTGAAGTGCTTGCGGACCTCGACACCCCGTTGAGCACCTACCTGAAGCTCGCCGAAGGCCCGTATTCGTTCCTGTTCGAGTCCGTTCAGGGCGGCGAGAAGTGGGGCCGTTATTCCATCATCGGACTGCCCTGCCGCACGGTGGTGCGCGTCCATCAGGGCCGTGTCACCGTCGAGCGTGACGGTGAACTGATCGAAGAGGCGCAGCCGGATGATCCGCTGGCGTGGCTGGAAGCGTTCCACGGCCGCCATGCCGTGCCTGCGCCGCCGGGGTACCCGCAGCTGCCCCGGTTCACCGGCGGCCTGGTGGGGTATTTCGGCTACGACACCATCCGCTACATCGAGCCGCGCCTGGCCGCGTGCGACAACCCCGACGCCCTTGACGTGCCGGACATCATGCTCATGGTCGCGGACGAGGTGCTGGTGTTCGACAACCTGGCCGGGCGCCTCTACCTGGTGGTGCATGCCGATCCGGCCGAGTTCGATGCCTGGGAGCGTGCGCAGGCGCGCCTGCAGTCGCTGGCGCGGACCATGCGTACCGCGGCCACGGGGTATCGGCCACAGCACGAGCCCCGCGAGGTCGGCGAGGCGGATTTCCGCTCCAACATGTCCCAGGCCGGGTTCGAAGCCGCCGTGGAACGGATCAAGCAGTACGTGATCGATGGCGACGCCATGCAGGTGGTCCCCTCCCAGCGCATGAGCACCGAGTACCGGGCCGAGCCGCTGGATCTCTATCGTGCCCTGCGCTGTACCAACCCGTCGCCGTACATGTTCTTTCTCAACCTCGGCGACATGTATGTCGCCGGGTCGTCGCCGGAGATCCTGGTCCGCGTTGAAGAGGGCGATGTCACCGTCAGGCCCCTGGCGGGCACGCGCAAGCGCGGTGGCAGCGAGGCGGAGGACCGGGCCCTGGAGGAGGAGCTGCTCGCCGACCCCAAGGAGCGCGCCGAGCACCTGATGCTCATCGATCTCGGGCGCAACGATGTGGGGCGTATCGCCGAGACGGGTACCGTGGAGGTGACCGATCAGATGACCATCGAGCGCTACTCCCACGTGATGCATATCGTCTCCAACGTCACCGGCCGCCTGAAGCCGGAGTTCAGTCCCATGGATGTGCTGCGGGCGACCTTTCCGGCCGGCACGCTGAGCGGTGCGCCCAAGATTCGCGCCATGGAGATCATCGACGAGGTGGAGCCGACCCGGCGCGGCGTGTACTCGGGGGCCGTGGGCTACTGGTCCTGGTCCGGCAACATGGACACGGCCATCGCCATCCGTACCGCGCTGGTGAAGGATCAGCAGGTGCATGTGCAGGCTGGCGCCGGTGTGGTGGCCGACTCCGTTCCCTCCGCGGAGTGGGAGGAGACCCTGAACAAGGCCCGGGCACTGATCCGGGCGGTGGCCATGGCCGAACGCGGCCTCGACGACTGAGGAGACGGTCATGCTGCTGATGATCGACAACTACGACTCCTTCACCTACAACCTCGTCCAGTACCTGGGTGAGCTGGGGGCCGAGGTGCGCGTCCACCGCAATGATGCGGTGGACCTGGAGACCATCGAGGCGCTGGCGCCCGAGCAGATCGTGCTCTCGCCGGGGCCGTGTACCCCCAACGAGGCGGGCATCTCCCTGGCGGTGGTGGAGCGCTTTGCCGGGCGCATTCCGCTGCTCGGCGTGTGTCTCGGCCACCAGGCCATCGGCCAGGCGTTCGGCGGGCACGTGGTGCACGCCGGTCAGGTGATGCACGGCAAGACGTCGCCGGTGCACCATCGGGACCTGGGCGTGTTCCGGGGGTTGAGCAACCCGATGACCGCAACGCGTTACCACTCCCTGGTGGTGGATCAGCACCGGCTGCCCGACTGCCTGGAAGTGACCGCCTGGACCGAGAACCCGGACGGCTCCGTGGAAGAGATCATGGGGCTGCGCCACCGGAGCCTGGACGTGGAAGGGGTCCAGTTCCACCCGGAGTCCATTCTCACGGCCGACGGACATGCGCTGCTGCGCAATTTCCTGGACCGTTCATCCCCCGGCGGCAAGGCCGCCTGAGCCCGAGGAGCGCGGAACATGGACATGAAAGAAGCCCTGCGCGCGGTGACCGAGCGGCGAGACCTGAGCCGCGACGAGATGACCGACGTCATGCGCCTGATCATGACCGGCGAGGCCACCCAGGCGCAGATCGGCGGGTTTCTCGTCGGCCTGCGGATGAAGGGCGAGACCATCGACGAGATCGCGGCCGCCGCGGGCGTGATGCGTGGTCTGGCCACCCATGTGGACGTGGATACCGAGCATCTGGTCGACACCTGCGGGACGGGGGGCGATGCGGCCGGAACCTTCAACGTGTCCACGGCGACGGCGTTCGTGGTGGCGGCCGGGGGCGGGCGCGTGGCCAAGCATGGCAATCGCTCCGTCTCCAGCGCCTCGGGCAGTGCGGATCTGCTGGAGGCGGCGGGCGCCAACCTGGAGTTGAGCCCCGAACAGGTTGCCCGCTGCATCGAAACGGTTGGTGTGGGCTTTCTGTTCGCCCCGGCGCATCACTCGGCCATGAAACACGCGGTGGGGCCGCGTCGGGAGATGGGCGTTCGGACCCTGTTCAACGTGCTCGGCCCGCTCACCAACCCCGCCGGTGCGCCGCACCAGCTGCTGGGCGTCTACGCCCCCGAGTGGGTGCGGCCGCTGGCCGAGGTGCTGCTGCAGCTGGGCAGCGAGCGCGTGCTGGTGGTCAACGCCGAGGACGGCCTCGACGAAATCAGCATTGCCGCACCCACCCGCGTCGCCGAGGCGGACGGCGATACGGTGATCGAGTACACCATCACGCCGGAGGACTTCGGCCTGGAGCGCGCTCCCCTGGAGTCGGTGCGGGTGAGTGATGCGGCCGGCAGCCTGGCGATGATCCAGCGGGCCTTTGCCGGCGAACCCGGCCCCGCCGCCGATCTCATCGCCATGAACGCGGGCGCGGCCATTTACGCCGCCGAGCTGGCCGAGACCCTGGAAGCGGGGGTGGAGCAGGCCCGGGCCATTCTCTCCAGCGGTGCGGCGGCGGACCGGCTGAACGACTTCGTGGCGTTCACCCGGCGGGTGGACTGAGCCTGACCGACAGTACAGGGTGAATCGATGAGTGACACACCGGACGTTCTCAAGCGGATCCTGGCTCGCAAGGCCGAAGAGGTGGCGAGCAACAGCCAGGCGATGGATGTGCAGAGCCTTCGCCACGAGGCGGGGGTCGGTTCTGAGCCCCGGGGCTTTCTGCGCGCCCTGCGCGCCGAGGCGGAGGCCGGGCGTGCCGGCGTGATCGCCGAGGTCAAGAAGGCGTCCCCGAGCAAGGGGCTGATCCGGGAAGGGTTCGATCCCGAGGCCATTGCCAGGAGTTACGCGGCCGGTGGCGCCACCTGCCTGTCCGTGCTCACGGACCAGGACTTCTTCAAGGGGCACAACCTCGACCTGCGGATCGCCCGCGCCGCCTGCGACCTCCCGGTGCTGCGCAAGGACTTCATCATCGACCCCTTCCAGGTGTGGGAGTCCCGGGTGCTCGGTGCCGACTGCATCCTGCTCATTGCCGCGGCGCTCAGTGATGCGCGGCTGGAGGAACTCTACCGCCTTGCCCGCAGCATCGGCATGGACGTGCTCGTGGAAGTGCACACGGCCGACGAGCTGGAGCGGGCGCTGGCGCTGGAGCCGGAGCTGCTCGGGATCAACAACCGCGACCTGCATACCTTTGAAACCGATCTGCAGACGACCATCCGTCTGCTGGAGCGGGTGCCGGCGGGGACCTTTCTGGTCACGGAAAGCGGCTTCAGCACCCGGGAGGAAGTCGAGTACATGCTGGAGCAGGGTGTGCAGGGCTTTCTCATCGGCGAAGCGTTCATGCGCGCCAGCGACCCCGGCGAGCGGCTTCACGCGATGTTCCGGTAAAACCCCGGCCAGGCCCGGGGGTCAGCGGGTGTTGAACACCACCATGGTCTTGCCGGACACCGAGATCAGCTCCCGCTCTTCCAGGTCCTTCAGCACCCGGCCCACCATCTCCCGCGAGCAGCCGACGATACGCCCGAGCTCCTGGCGGGTGATGCGGATCTGCATGCCGTCGGGGTGGGTCATGGCGTCGGGCTCCCGGCACAGGTCCAGCAGCGTGCGCGCCACCCGGCCGGTGACATCCAGAAAGGCGAGATCGCCCACCTTGCGGCTGGTCCGGCGCAGGCGTTCGGCCATCTGCCCGGCGAGAAAGAAGACGATCTCGGGGTCTTCCGCCGCCACCTGGTGAAAACGGGCGTAGCTGATCTCTGCCACTTCGCAGGGGGTGCGGGTGCGTACCCAGGCGCTGCGTGTCGTCTCCTGGCCGAACAGCCCCAGCTCGCCGAAGAAGTCGCCGGCGTTGAGGTAGGCCAGCACGATCTCGTGCCCGTTCTCGTCCTCGATCACGACGCTCACGGAGCCTTCCGTGATGTAGTAGAGCGCGTCCGGCTGGTCGCCTGCGTAGATGATGCCGGTCTTGCTGGGGTAGCGGCGGCGGTGGCAGTGCCGCAGTAGGTTATCGATCGACCAGTTTGTTTTTCTCATGGGATCAGCCGCGCTCATGCATGCACCTTTGCGTGTTGCGTCCGGGGCGGCCACGGACCACATCCCTGGCTGTCATTCCCCCCATCGGTCCCGAGTATACCGAACCAGGCCGCATCACCAACCCCCCCGTCCACTCAACCCTGTGTCCCCACGGACGTTTTACCCATCCAGGCCATCCGTCTATAATGCCGCGGCCACGCGCGCGGCGCGTGGCAACCAGGCGACACAGGAGCAGGTCCATGCGGGCAACGGTAAAGTGGGTCGGTGACGCGGCCTTCGACGGCACGGCCGGCAGCGGGCATACGGTGCGCATGGACGGCCCGCCGGATCTCGGCGGCCAGGACTCCGGCGTGCGGCCCATGGAGATGCTGTTGCTGGGGCTTGGCGGCTGCAGCGCGTTCGATGTGGTGCACATCCTGCAGCGCGGGCGTCATCCGGTCAGCGATTGTGTGGTGGAAATCGAGGCCGAGCGCGCCGAAACGCCGCCCAAGGTGTTCACGCGCATTCACATGCACTACCGGGTCAGTGGCGACGGGCTGAAGGATGCCGCGGTACGGCGTGCGGTTGACCTCTCGGCGGAGAAGTACTGCTCCGCGTCCATCATGCTCGCCCAGGTGGCGGAACTCTCCCACGATTACGAGGTCGTCGGGACCTGACGGAAGAGTATCGGGGGCGGCCGGCAGGGCTGCCCGGAAATTCAGAAAGACGTCCTGCGGGATGCCTCTCGACCATGTTTCGGAGGACGGGCTCTTGGTCCAGTCGGATTCCCTGAGGCTGCACGGTTTCAACAATCTCACGAAATCGCTCAGCTTCAACATTTACGATGTCTGCTATGCCCGGGATGCCCAGCAGCGTCAGCGGTATATCGAGTATATCGATGAGGTCTACAACGCCGAACGGCTGACCCAGATTCTCACCCAGGTGGCGAACATCATCGGCGCGAACATTCTCAACATCGCGCGCCAGGACTACGAGCCCCAGGGCGCCAGTGTGACCCTGCTCATCTCCGAGGAAGAGGAGATCGAGGGTGCCGAAGTGGGCAGCGCGGCCCCGGGGCCCCTGCCGGACACGGTGCTCGCACACCTGGACAAGAGCCACATCACGGTGCACACGTATCCGGAGACGCACCCGGATCACGGTATCAGCACCTTCCGGGCGGATATCGACGTCTCCACCTGCGGGGTCATCTCGCCGCTGAAGGCGCTGAACTTCCTGATCCATTCGTTCGATTCCGATATCGTGACCATGGATTACCGGGTGCGTGGTTTCACCCGGGACGTGGAAGGGCACAAGCACTTCATCGATCACGAGATCAATTCGATCCAGAATTATCTCTCGGATGACACCAAGGCGCAGTATCACCTGATTGACGTCAACGTCTATCAGGAGCACATGTTCCACACCAAGATGCTGCTCAAGGAACCCAAGCTGTCGAACTACCTGTTCGGGGAGTCGGCCGCGGATTTCTCCGAGGAGGACCGGCAGCAGATCCGCATGCAGCTGCGCCGGGAGATGGCGGAGATCTTCTACGGCCGCAACCTGCAGCCGGGGCAGGAAGTCTCCCTGGGTCTGGAGTTCCGCTGATGCGGTCACAGCGTGCGAGGGCATAATGGGTTACTATCAGCGCCACGTGTTTGTCTGTACCAACAGCCGCGAACCGGGCAAGGACTGCTGCGCGGCCGATGGTGCCGCTGATGACGCCCGCGGTTATCTCAAGGACCGGGTGCGTGAGCAGGGCATGAACGGTGCCGGCCAGGTGCGTGTGAGCGGCTCGGGTTGCCTGGGCCGCTGCGCTGACGGGCCGGTCATCGTGATCTACCCCGAGGCGACGTGGTATACCTATGTCGACCGGGACGACCTGGACGAGATTGTCGATCGACACCTGGGTGGCGGCGAAATCGTCTCGAGACTGCTTATCGACCCCGACTGATCGACGCGCGTCATTCGCGGCTTGAACCCGTCGGGGGATTTGGTTACTATCTGCGCCCTTCTTAACAGGACGACGGCGCTCGGAGTGAGTGTGCATGAAGACCTTTAGCGCGAAACCGGCTGAAGTTGAACGCGACTGGTTTGTCGTGGATGCCGACGGCAAAACCCTCGGCCGCCTTGCCACTGAAGTGGCCCGGCGCCTGCGCGGCAAGCATAAGCCGGAATACACGCCGCACGTGGATACCGGCGACTACATCGTTGTGGTCAACGCCGACAAGATCAAGGTGACCGGCAACAAGGCCACCGACAAGATGTACTATCGCCACACCGGTTTCCCGGGCAACCTGCGCAGCAGGACGTTCGAGAAGCAGCATGCCGAGAAGCCGGAATCCGTGGTGGAGATTGCGGTCAAGGGCATGCTCCCGCGCAACCGCCTGGGCCGTGCGATGGCCAAGAAACTGAAGGTCTACGCGGGTCCGGAGCACCGGCACAACGCGCAGCAGCCCAAGCCGCTGGAGCTCTAAGCCCGCGGAACCAACGATCGGACGGGAACGGCAATGGCAGAAGAGCAGTATTACGGAACCGGTCGCCGCAAGACCTCGCGGGCGCGGGTGTTCCTGCGCCGCGGCAGCGGTGAGATTCGCGTCAACGGGCGCACGCTGGAAGAGTACTTCGGCCGCGAGACTGCCCAGATGGTGGTGCGTCAGCCGCTGGAGCTCGTGGACGCCCTGGACAAGTTCGACATCAACGTCACCGTCGCCGGCGGCGGCGGCAGTGGTCAGGCGGGTGCGGTGCGCCACGGCCTGACCCGCGCGCTGATCAATTACGACGAAGAGCTGCGCGGTCCGCTGCGCAAGGCCGGCTTCGTCACCCGTGACAGCCGTATGGTGGAGCGGAAGAAGATCGGCCTGCACAAGGCCCGCCGCGCCACGCAGTACAGCAAGCGCTGATCGCGAGACCTGTTTATTGGGGGATCGTCTAGCGGTAGGACTACGGACTCTGACTCCGTCAACCCAGGTTCGAATCCTGGTCCCCCAGCCATTTCAAAATCAGGTAGTTACGGAAGATCGAGGCCATGGATGGCCTGCCTGAGTAAGCAAATGGTAAGCAACCCGCCTCGTTGCCTTCCCTGTCATCACCAACGACAGGAGAGCAAGCAATGCGTACCTTTCACGACTGGCGTCATCACTACGGGCTATCCGACAACGCGGATAGCCGCCGCGAGTACTCCGAGTACTGCGAAGCCC
This sequence comes from Aquisalimonas asiatica, assembly GCF_900110585.1. NCBI lineage: Bacteria > Pseudomonadati > Pseudomonadota > Gammaproteobacteria > Chromatiales > Ectothiorhodospiraceae > Aquisalimonas > Aquisalimonas asiatica. Next base: position 345,983 of record NZ_FOEG01000004.1, read on the forward strand.
TCCAGGCCCTACAAGCTGCCAGCGAGCGCACGGGGGTGGACCATGACTGATTCCACCGGACTCTACGCAATCGGCATCACCGGCGGCTCCCTGGAGGGATACGACTTTACCGGCGTCTACGCGGTCGTCTTTGACCCTGATAAGCCGGTACTCCGTGGGGATATGGTGGCCGTCTGGCCGGCTGGACGGGAGCAGCCCAACGTGATGATGGCCGTTACCGCCATGCCGCCGGCAGACCTCAAGGATGATGACACCTTTGCTCGGGCGATCCTGCTCAAAGGCCGAGGGGTCACAGTGTCGGAAGCCCTGTGCGACCTTGATGCCGTGCACGCGGCCACCGGGTATATGGACCACTCCGGCGCGGTCCATCCGTTGGAAGGCATCGCCGTGGCGTAGGCATGAACACGCCCACCGCGCCCCGCTGCGGCGGGGCTTTTTCGTTTACGCGCGATAATCGTCCATTATCGCGCGTAAACGTCCCTGCGTTCAGGCCGCCGCTTTGCCGTCCAGCGAGAACGGGCCCTCGACCCGCACACCGTTGGCATCCACAACACCGGTATCAAAAGTATCCGACGGGTAGGCCACCCACCCGATGGCGCCGGTGCGCATGGCATGCCCCTGGTTCTCCAGCATGGCCCTGTGGAACCGGGGCACGCGCTGTCCGCGCTCGGCCTGTTCGGAGTAGCGGACCAGGTGCTTGAAGCCCGGCGCAGACTCGCACGGTGCGGGCTCCATGCCGTGCTTCGTCTCTACTCTCTGTGGACGGAAGCCGTTGTCCAGGTCGAACAGGTAAGCCAGACACCGGCCTTCTGAGCGGGACCAGCCGACATGCCAGATACGCATCGCTGTCATGTACGGCATGTTGTGCTGGATCGCCTTTACGACACTCTCGTCGACGTCCGCTGGCAGATCGGATAAATCCCCGTCCCTCCAGCGGATGAATGCCTGGAGCTCGTCAGCGGTCTGCTCCGCCGTGTCGGTCACATCACCGGGCCCGAGCCGATCCACGCACGCCTCGCCCCATAGGGCGACGGGGTACGCCAGGCCCACGCCACCGACGAGCATGTGCCGGTCGGGGAAGGCGCGGACCTTGGGCACCTCTCCCCGTGGTTCCGGGTGCCAAACGAGGCCGGGCTTGCTTGTGTCCTGGTGCCAGGTCGCCCTATCTTGCGTGAGCCAGGCACGCTCCGGCGTGACGGTCACAACGAGGTTGCTCATGCGGCAAGGCCTCCGAGATGGACCTGGGTTGCACAGATACCGAATGCGCCGGCGAATCCGACGCTTCCCGTGCCGAAGGCCGTGGCCGCGGCGATTGCGGATCCTGCTACGACTGGTGGCATATCAGTTGCTCCTCTCGGGTGGTTGATCGTGGATCCCGGCGGCCTGGAGCATGCGCTCATGGAGTGCTGCCAGCACCTTGCGGGTTTTCACTTCATCATCCGCGAGCGCGCTCACACTGGCGCCCACGGCCATAGCCATCACAGCCACGCCGTCACCGGCGTGGAGGCCGCGGCTGTCCAGATACCGGCATAGTGCCTGCGCTTCTGCCCGCAGATCCCTTTCTCCACTCATAGCCGGCTGCGCCCCCGGCGCCGTTGGCGGTCCTGGATCGCCCGGATGGTGTCCTGTTTGATGCGCTCGGCTTCGCGGCGCAGGCTCCGAGCCGCTCCCTCGTCGGCGCCCCTCGCGTCAATGCTCATCGTGACGTGGAACGTATCGCCCATACCGCGCTTGGTGTGATCGATCACGGTCTCCCGCGGGTGCAGGATGGCCGGGAACCCGCCCATGCCATCGAGGCCCCCGGAGCGCGGGGCGTCACCGGTGTATCCGCCGCCGGCAAAGCTGCGGGGAGTCGAGGCCCCGACGCCCTGGAAGGCGCCGCCACCAGCGCCTATGCCCGAGAAGGCGTTGGCGAGGCTTCCCACCAGGGGCTCTGTGACCATCATCCGCAGCATGACCCGCTGGACGTCCTCCATCGCGGAGCTGGCCACGTCGCGCCAGTTCTCGAAGTCGATAATGCTGTCCTCCAGGGCGCTGGAGAATGTCATCTGCAGGCTGCGGGCATGCTGGTTCGTCGCATTCGTGGTTTCCGCGAGCTGCTGCTCCGCCTGCTCAAGCCCCCGGTTGAACTCCTCCTGGCTGATGAGGCCCTCACCGTGGAGGCGCTGAAGGCGGGCGACGGATTCCCCGTAGGCTTCCTGCGGGGTCTGGATCTGGCGCAGGAGGCGGTCACGCTCCTGCAGTAGTTCGTTCTGCCGACGCTCCCGCTCGTTGGCCTGTTCGCCGGTGAGGTCCACGCTCTCCATGTCGGGGCGTGCGCTGGTGAAATTCTCCTCCGGCAGCGCCGCGCGGTCGGGGGAGCGTCGCCGCACGTCGGGAACCACGGTGCCGCTGGCAAGGTCTCGGGTGATCTGCAGGCGGCGCTCCAGCTGGCGGACCAGTTCCCGCTGCTGGTCGACGGCGCCCGGGTCGAAGAACCCACCGCCACCGGTTTCCTCCATGGCCTGAAGCTCGGAGCGCGCATCTCGCAGGAGCCCCACCAGTTCACCAACGTCGTCAGTGGGTGCGTCGGCGCCGCCAAGAAGCGCGAGGCGGCCAGGCAGCGTCGCGGGGGATACCGAGAGCAGGGACTGCCACTGCACATCGAAGTCGCGCAGGGCGTGGTTCGCCTCAAGCACGGCCCCCATGACGTTCATGCGAATGGTGTCACCCAGCTGCCGGAACTCGCGCTCGGTATCCGAGGCGGAATCGATCAGCTCGTCTCGCAGAATGCGGTTCGTATCGTGGAGCGACTCGATGACACCGCGCAGCGCTTGCTCACCCTGGCCCAGGGCGCCGGCAAGCTGCGGACCTGCTGTCTCGCCGAAGATATCGGACGCCGCGGCGGCGCGGTCGGATTCGTCGTCGATGCCTGCAAGGGCCGAGATCGCCTGTTGAAGGGCCGGCCCCGTGCCCTGCTCAAGGGTGATGTTCAGCTCTTCGAGCGTGTCGCGGGCCTGGCCGGTGCCCTGGCGGGCCTGGCCGAACCGGCGGTTAAAGCGGCGCAGAGCGCCGGCGGTGACCGACTCTGCGACGTTGCCGAGGTCCTCGAACCCCTTCGTCAGCTCCTGGTACTGCTCCGCCCCGAGGCCGGCCGTGTCGGCTGCGTCCTGAATGTCGGCGCCAGAGGCGATCATCTGCTGACTCATGCGGGCCAGCATGCTGACACCGCCGACGCCGGCGAGGGGGCCGATGACGCGCCGCAGGGTGCCCAGCGATGACGCCCACGTCTGGAACCGGGAGTTCGTCACGTCGGTCGCCTGGCCCGTGTGCCGGATCTGGGTCTGCAGGCGCCGCGCCTCACGCTCGGTTGTGCGCATTGACTGGACGGCGCCGCGGTGATTACCGGTCAGCTGGACACCGAAGCGGATGTTACGCGTCATGGCTGCTTACCTCAGGCTGCGTCGCGCTCCAGGAACGCCACATACCCACGGGTTCCGGAGCCCCCCTCGGAAGGAACAACCTGCTTCAGCGTCCAGCCATCGTTGGCGGCATCAATGAGCGGTTGCTCATCAACCGGCGTGTCGGCGGAGTCAGTTCCGGTGCGCAGGCCCAAGTAAACTGTCTTGTATTCCATAATTGCCTCCAGTGATCGAGTAAAGTACCGCCAGTGCGGCCGGGCCACGTGGTGTCGAGGTTTCGCCACTGCCCGGTGTCGGGGTTATTCCTGCCGGGACACTCGCCGACTTGTCCCGCTGTCCCTGCCACATGATTGGTCCGAATCCCTCTCGGCATGCGTGCAATGCCACCCCTAATGCTGCGTCCCGCCCGGCGTGTTCAGGCGGGCATAGATCGGTTCCGGGTCAGGCATCTGGCCCTGCTTGCGTTTGCCGCCGGTGCGGGCAGGCTTCCCGTTCATCTGCTCGTAGATCTTCTTCGTCTTGATGCTCATTCAATCACCTCCAGAACCGTCCTCGGGTCAGCATCGGGGCGGCGCGGAATGGTGATTCCAGCCTCCTCGGCCGACGTGATGATGCGCTCCTCGCTGATCTCAAGATCGAGGATCTCGCGGTCGATCTTCTCGGCCTTTTCACCCCGCTGATCCAGCGGAAGGCCCGGTTCATAGCCGGGGGCATTGACGGCCGCCTGAATCAGCTTCTCCCGAATCTCCTCGCGGAAAAGGGCCGCGAGCGCTGGACCCATATCGAGGTTCCCGTTCGACTTGGTGAGGATCGAGAGTGGCGGATCCCCGCGACCATCCGACGACGCGAACTGAGTGGCACGCTCGGGCAGGTAGAACTCCGACGCATTCTCCTCCAGCCACGCGTCAATGCGGGATTCCACCTCTTTACGCGGCAGGGGTGCGTTCAACACCTGGTCCTTCTTCTCCGAGAGATCCCGAATCTGAGACCGGATACCCTCCACCTCCTGGTGAAGCTGATCTGCGGCCGAGTCGATGCGAGAGCGCGCCTCCTCAACCTGGCTTACTGCCTTCGTTTTCGCAGCCATGTCAGTAATCCTCCGCTTCCCAACCAAGATGCTCGACTGCGTATTCCTCCAGCCGATCAGCGAGCCGCCGCTGGCGCTTTGATTGCTCGCTCTTCTCCTGCCATTCGCGATAGGCAGCATCCTTGGACAGCACACGCCCGCGACACCGATCCAGCTCTCTGAGCTGCTGCCGGCGCCCCTGGACACCCGGAGACTCCTCTTCGTAGCCTCGCGACCTCAGATCACTTAGGAGCTCACCGACGCGACGAATCTGCGCGTCGACCTTCTCCAAATCAGAGCCATCGATATGGTCGAACCCCGTCATTTCCGGGATCCGGCTCACCGTCTTATCGACGGAGTAATGCCGGTCCAAGAAAACGTCGTGTTGGCTATTCGCCAGCTTGGCGGCCGCCTCGGCATCCCGTCGGATCTTCAGAAGCTTCTCTTCGTTGAACATTGCAGTACCTCCTGACCTCTATTGAACACCGACCGCTTTGCAATGAAACCGGAGGTTTCACTGCAAAATGCGCATCAGGCCCCAGCGCGATTCCGGCAGCTTCTCGCCGGTGCGCGCCGCCTTGTGGATGTAGCGCTTGACCGCTGGCGCATCGCCAGGGGGTTCGTCCAGGTCGCGCCAGCGCTTCGCCGTGGCCTCGAGGTAGCGCAGCACCTGACTTTCGAGGGCCACAGCACGTGCCCACTTGGTCGAACCGTCGACTTCGCCCGCGGCGAGTCGCAGCCACGCATCACGCCGGCGCCGTGCGATCGTTCGCCAGGCCGGGTCCGCTCCGTTCCCGGGGGCGTGGACCTCCAGGGCACGCTCCAGCGGCTCGCCGCGGAGATGCCGGATAACGCCCTCGCGCAGCCAGTCGCGCACGTCCGCCGGGAGCGGTTGCTCGCTGGCGAGGGCGCGTTCCAGGGCTTGGAGGCGATCCGCTGTCATGCCGTGCGCTTCGCTCGCTCGGCCAGGACCCGAACGACGAGTGCCGTGGCCTCCGCCTTCTTGGCGCCGGCCCGCCTGGCCAGGTCGATGGCCGCCGGATACCAAACGGACTCAGGTTCGTCGCACAGCATCCAGGCATCGAGGTAGTTCCAGACGACAACCCCAGCCGGCGGGAGATCATCGACGCCGGCCGCCTTGGCTCGCTCGCTGCCGTAGAACCAGTGCATGCAAACCGGCCCGTCGTACAGGTTTGGCCGGCCGCGCCCCTGGGACCGGTAGGGCATTCCCCTTCGCTGAAACGCTCCGATGGTGGTCCGGTCCACGTCGAGGAGCTCGGCGAGCTCGTGCTGGTTCAGCTGCTTATTCATCGATCGCCTCCCGACCAGTAGTGGTGGTGGGCCCGGAAACCGGGAAAAGTTGTCGAAATCCGGGGATCGAACTACCCCCGGTGGACCCGGATCGGGCTGGGGGCCCGCCGCATTCGTTGCTGCGGGCCAGCTCTGCCACCCAAGGCGTGACCGCCCTAGGGGCGCCAGTGGTGCAGTGCACTGGCAGCCCCGTAGGGGCAAGGGTCTGCACCACTGCACCACTCCCGTCATACGGGCGTTTCAGCCGGTTCACCCCAGCTGCACCACTGCACCACTTAAACCCGCGCCACGCCGGGCTATAACTGGTGTAGTGGTGCAGTTGCACCGCTTTGCACCACTGCACCGCTGCACCACTTCCACGCCGCTTCATCACTCATCCCCCGGCTTCAGGTGCAGGTCATGGCCGCCACCTCGGGTGTCGCGTGGCCGCTCTAGCAGCTCACCTTCCTCAACAGCCCGACGCAGGCTCGTCCACACCGCTCGCTGACCAGCTCCCATCACGCCTTCCTGTCCGCCGTAGGTGTCCCGGATATGGCGTGCGCTCATGGGGCCATGACGGCGAAGGAGTGCCTTTGTGGCCGTTACGACACGGTCATACCGTTCATCGGCCCGCTGCTGTTTCGCCTCGGCGTGGTGCTCGTGCAACTCGGTAGGGGCCAAGACACCGCCGTCCAGGCGCTCCAGCCACATGCCGTCCCATGGCTCGCAGTAGTTCGCCGCCGGTGTGGTGAAACGCACGTACCGGGGTGCATCTTCCTCCTGGAGGCCGTATCGTTTCGCGTCCGCCTTGCGCAGCTTCTGCATGAGCCCGATCCACCGGGCGCCGTCCACCAGCCCCGACGCGCCTCGAACCGCCTCCTGTCCGGCGTCTTCGTCCAGGGCGGCCGCCTTGCGGGTGTGGTGCGGCAACAGAACCGTAGCGCCTGTGTGCTTGCGGATGTGCTCGGCGGTCTCGATCACGCGTGTGGCGTCGTCGCTGGCATTGGGCTCACCACCGTCGAAGCGCGCCAGCGGGTCCAGGACAATCAGGACCGGCCCGGGTAGCTCGTTGGCTGTGGCGATCACCCGATCCGCCATCGGTGTGCGGATGAGCTCCCGCTCTACCCGCCGGGTCAGCAGGTTGTCGGAGCCGACGCGGTCCAGTACGTGCAGCCGCTCGGCGATGAGTTCCTCCGCGGCCTCGGTCCATTCGCCATCAGCCTGGAGCTGGCGCTGTATCGCCCGCAGGCGTCGCCACACCTCGTTGCGGTCATCTTCGGCAGAGAGGATCAGGACCGAGCCGGTATGATCGATCTCCATGCCGAGCCACGGCAGCCCACTGGTTGCGCTAACGGCCAGTTGCAGCACTGCCATGGATTTACCGGTCTTGCCCGCAGCGGCCAGAAGGCCCACCACCCCGAGAGGAAGGCGATTCTTCACCAACCAGTCACGTGCAGGCGGATCCGCCTCGAGCATGTGCGCCACGCTCGCCTGCGACAGGTCGAAGGGCTCGGGGCCAGCGTGGGCCGCCGGGTCGACAGGGCGAAGGTGAATAGGTGTCTCGCTCATGCAGCCACCCCCTTCGCGTTCACCGCGTCGTTCCAGTCGGAGCCCTGGCTCGGGTCAATCTCGGGTATCGCCACTAGAGCGTCGGCAGCGAGCGCGGCCTCGCGGGCCTTACGGCGTCCTGTATCGTCGGCATCGCCGCAGATGATGATGCGTGCCCCGGGCCAGCGCCGGCGGCACTCAACAGCTACGGGCATGATGTTCCCGGCATCCAGGGCAGCGAGCACCAGAGCCTGCGGCTCCATCGTCGTCAGCGTCATGCCGGTGGCCCAGCCCTCGCAGATGAGGATGCGGTCTGCACCGCGCCGGCCTGCCACCGGGATCACACAACCCTGTTTCCGGCCGCCGCGGATGAATCGCTTGCTGCCGTCCGGGCCAATGAACTGCAGGCTCCATAGGCGGCCATCCAGGTCCACCAGCGGGAGCACCAGCCTCGGGCCCAGCTGCCGGGCGTGACCGGCCGTGATGGCCTTGGCGTGCAGGTACGGGTGCGCGGGATCGGCGTGCCGGGCCTGGCGCCATAGACTGCGGGCACGATCAGCGGCCTGTGCGCGTTTCTGGGCTTCGTCCGCCTCCCGCTGCAAGCGCACCTGCCGGCGCCGCTCGCGGTCCGCTTCCGTCTCCGCAACAGTGCGCGTGCGGTTGCTCCCTCGCCAGTCGCACCGCCAGCAAAGCCAGCACGCCGAGCCGTCCACCTCGACCAGAACCGATAGTGCCCGGTCGCTTCGGCCACGGTCACACCGCGGGCATGGCATTCGGTGGCGTCCGGGTCGATCCGGGATGGCCGGTGCATCTGTCCCCGCGCTATACTGGTGGCCGAGTGCTTGCCCTTGCTCTCGTCCAGCGCCTCCGGTTGCCGCCAAGCTCGCCGGGGGCGTTGCTCGTTTCACTGGTCGCATTCGCGACATCCCCCCATCAGTTGCAACCTCATGGCGCGGAGTTCCGCGGTTCTCAGCAGCGTCTCGCCTGCGACTGAGCGCACCGTGAGGCGACCGGCCAGGATCGCCGGCTGGATCACATCCAGCGGCAAGCCGTACAGGCGCGGGACGGCGGAGATGGTCACCCATTCGCTGGCGTTGAAGGGGCGGGCGTCCATCAGGCCGCCTCCCCGGTCGTGCTGTCGCATGCGGTCTGCGCAATCCATTCATCCAGGTCGGCGCGGTCGTAACGGACCGCCCGCCCGAACTTGTGAAAGCGCGGTCCGTCGCCCGACCACCGCCAGCGGCTCAGAGTGTTGGGGGAGAGGTTCAGGTAGGCTGCGGCCTGCGCCGTGGTGAGAGACTTGCCCTCATACGCCTGCCGCAGAAGTTCGCGGGAATCGTCGGTCATTGCTGTTCGCCCTCAGTCGTGTGACTTCGTGAGCCAGATGCGTTGATCTAACTCTCGGGCGAACTTATGTAATTGCTTTGCGGGTGAAAATTGGCGACAGCATGACACGCTGTCGCCACCCTTGGATTATTCGTTGGAGTGCTGTTGCCAATACCGCAGCGACATCGCTGCGAATTCTCGCCGTGCGTTGTACTCGGGGCGCTCGCGCCAACGACGAATCGTGTCCCGGCTGACGCCCAAGTCATCGGCGAGCGCCTTGACGGATAACGGGGAGCCAGCGGCGTCCGCTTCACCGTCGCGGCGCGAAGCCTCAATGAACCCGGGCCGGTCCCGTACCCCGGCCGGCAAGCGAAGCCGCTGGGTGAGGTCGGCCGCCGGCTTTTGCTCTACCAGCTCTAGCGCTTCAAACGTCAGCTCCATCAGCTCCGTAGGTGGCTGGTAACGGTGCCTACGGCAGTACGCCTGCAGCACATAGGCCCATTGCTTTATGTGCTCAGGGACTCGTGATTCCCGCCTTTGGTGATCAACTTTCTGGCGCTCGTTATCCAGCTCCCGGAGAAGGCGGCATGCAATGGCCTCCACGCCGTGAGTCTGCACATACTGCCTTAGCTCCCCACCGATACCATCCGGGCCGTGGAGCAAAGAGGGTATGGTGCTGTCACGGTTCATCCGCGGCCCTCCATGCTGACGATATTATCGGCCTCGTAGGCGAGGCGTTGCCGGTCGATGAAGTCGGCAATCCGCTGCGCGTGGTCGCGGTACTGCGTCATGTCCGTTGTGTCGTAGCTCTCCATGCGTACCGCGAGCGCCTGGAAGGCTTCGCCCTTGCGGTTGCTCAGCAGCTCCACCACCAGAGGATCGACCGCAGCGGCTTGGGGGCCGCACACATCAACGAACGTGCGTCGGAGATCGTGGGCGCTCACCTGACACTCGGCGGCCTCGTTGGCTCGCACCAGTCCGTCGCGGATCTCCGAGATATACCCTGACTTGCTTTTGCCCGGGAAGACGTAGTCTGTGCCGTCACCGAGCTTCTGCACGTCCTCAAGGATGGTCACGGCCTGCGATGCCAGCGGGAACGTCCGGGGTGTCCGATGCTTCGTGTCGGGGACGTGGATGGTGCCGGCGTCGAGATCAACCTCGCTCCACTGGCGCGGGAGAACATCGGCCTTACGCAGTCCGGTCAGCATCAGCAGAGACGCCGCAGCGGCCTTGATGCGCACACCAAGGAACTCGGCCGGATCAGTGCGTGTTACTTCCAGGGCAGAGTAGAAGGCGCCGATCCGATCCAGCGGCACCCGAGTCTTGCGGCCGGCAACGTCGCCGCGGTAATGGCCGGCGTCGTGGATGACCGTTGCCGGGTTCATGGCTATCACGGTGCCTTGGTGACGCCTGACAACGTAGTTCAGGATCCCCGAAAGGACACGCATCGCCTGGTTGCCCTGCGCCTGCGAGCGGTCGGCGAGCTTCTTGTAGCGCGTGGCGACGTGGTCGGGGGTGATGCGGTTGACGGGGCGGTCCGCCCAGTCGGAGAACGACACCTTCAGGTGCCGTCGAATATCGGCCTTGGTCCGCTCTGCCAGGGGCTTGCCGTCCGACTTGCGGCGCTTGTTGGCGATGTAATCCTCTGCCGCCTGTCGCAGCGTCAGCCCCGATAGCTCTGTGTGGCGTTGTTCCTCGACGGGGTCGATGCCATCAGCCATTTTCCCGAGTGCCGTCTTCGCCCGGTTGCGTGCCTTCTCGGTGGTGAGCGTGCCGTCTTTGATGGGGGCACCATGCCGGCCGATGGTGATGCGCCGGCTCTTGCGCTTCACACGCCCTTGGACGATGTAGGAGCGGGTGCCGGCGGCGGTGACGCGCAGACCAAAGCCTGTGAGTTCGGTATCCCAGTAGAGTGCGGTGCCTGATTCGGGGACGCGTTTGTCGCTCTCGACGCTGGTCTTGGTGAGCTTCAGGTGGCTGCCTTCTGCCATGGTCGGGGTCCGTTTTGTAAGCACATTGTAAGCAGGTTAGAGAATACTGCATCTAAAAACAACGGACTCAGTGAGCAATAAGCCATTGACTTATCGCAGTTGAGGTGCTTACATCTATCTCAGGGAAAGGCAACGCGGCGGACTCTGACTCCGTCAACCCAGGTTCGAATCCTGGTCCCCCAGCCAACAGTGGAAAGGGCCCCTTATCGGGGCCCTTTTTTTGTTCGACACCCGGCACCTCCGCGGCGCCCTGCGAACCACGGCCAACGTAGGCCCGTAGGGCGGACCTTCAGGTCCGCCACCATCATCAGCAATCGCCCCCCGTGGTATCGTTCCCGGCATGGATTTCATCCGCTACAACGGCTGCAACACCCTGAGCTTCCGGCAGCTGGACGCGCTGAACGGTCTGCCCAAGGGCAGCACGTTCCGGCTGTTCAAGCGGTGTGCGGGACTGCAGGAGGGAGAGGACTACGTCTACCTGGCGGCCGGGGAGGCGCCGGAGGCCATTGCCCGGTGGCGGGAGGCAGGGTTGATCTATCCGACGACGGTGAACGTGGTGCTGATCACCGAGGCCGGCTACCGGAAGCTGCAGGCCGCCCGGAGCTGACGCCCCGGGTGCGGCCTGCGGTCACATCGTCGGTCAGAGGTCCAGATCGCGGTCCGTGACGGCGCCGTGGCTCGCCGAGGAGACCAGCTTGGCGTACTTGGCGAGAACCCCCCGGCGGTAGCGCGGTTCCGGCTTCTGCCAGCGCTTGCGGCGCTCCTCGAGCTCGGCGTCGGAGACGTTGAGCTGGAGCAGGTTGCGGTCGGCATCGATGGTGATACTGTCGCCCTCCTCCACCAGGCCGATGGTGCCGCCCACGTAGGCCTCGGGCGCCACGTGACCCACCACCATGCCGTAGGTGCCGCCGGAGAAGCGGCCGTCGGTGATGAGCCCCACGTCGTCGCCAAGCCCCGCGCCGATGATCGCCGACGTGGGCGAGAGCATCTCGCGCATGCCTGGGCCGCCCTTGGGCCCTTCGTAGCGGATGACCAGCACGTCGCCCGCCTTGATCTCGTTGTTGACGATGGCCTCCATGCTCTCCTCTTCCGAGTTGAAGACCCGTGCCGGCCCGGTGATGGACGTCTTCTTCAGCCCGGTGATCTTGGCCACACCGCCTTCCTCGGCGAGATTCCCCTTCAGCACCGCCAGGTGGCCCTGCCTGTACAGCGGCGCCTCCATGGAGCGGATGATGTCCTGGTCCGCGGGAGCGGTGGCCGGGATTTCCGCCAGCAGCTCGGCGATGGTCTGACCGGTGATGGTCAGGCAGTCGCCGTGGATGAGTCCCGCTTCCAGCAGCATCTTCATCACCACCGGCGTGCCACCCACGGCGTGGAACTGGCTGGTGACGTAGGCTCCCGAGGGTTTCAGGTCGCAGAGCACCGGCACCTTGCGGCGGATGGCTTCGACATCGTCGATGGAGAAGTCCACTTCGGCGGCGTTGGCGATGGCCAGCAGGTGCAGGACCGCGTTGGTGGAGCCGCCCAGCGCCATGGTTACCGCGAAGGCGTTCTCGAACGCCTTGCGGGTCATGATATCCCGGGGTTTGCGGTCGGCGCGGATGGCCTCCAGCAGGACTTCGGCGGAGCGCGCGGCCGAGTCGCCCTTTTCCTTGTCCACGGCGGACTGGGTGGAGGAGCCCATCAGGCTCATGCCCATGGCCTCGAAGGCGCTGGACATGGTGTTGGCGGTGAACATGCCGCCGCAGGAGCCGGCGCCGGGGCAGGCGTTCTTCTCCACGCCGGCCAGGTCCTCGTCGCTGAGATTGCCGGCGGAGTACTGACCCACCGCCTCGAACACGCTGACGATGGTGAGGTCTTCGCCCTTGTAGTTGCCCGGCTTGATGGTGCCACCGTAGACGAAGATGCCGGGGACGTTGATGCGGGCGAGCGCAATCATGGCACCGGGCATGTTCTTGTCGCAGCCGCCGGTGGCGAGAATGCCGTCCATGCTCTGGCCCTGGACCACCGTTTCGATGGAGTCGGCAATCACCTCGCGGGAGACCAGCGAGTACTTCATGCCCTCGGTGCCCATGGAGATGCCGTCGGAGATGGTGATGGTGCCGAATGTCTGCGGCATGGCACCGGCGTCACGCAGGGCCGATTCCGCCCGTTCGGCCAGGGCGCCGATGCCCACATTGCAGGGCGTGATCGTGCTGTGGGCATTACCGACGCCGACAATCGGCTTGTCGAAATCGTCATCGTTGAAGCCCACCGCGCGCAGCATGGCGCGGTTCGGGGCGCGCTTGAAACCCTGCGTGACCGCCTTGCTCCGATTGTTGTCTGCCATCTCCCGCTCCCTTCGTCTGGTTCGCGTGTTACCGGAAAACTGCCGTGCGCGGGGCGCCGTTTCAGCCGCCGCCGAATCCGCCATTGTAGCAGCGTGGAGGCTGTCGTGGAGTCGCCCTGTCACCGCCGTTGTTGGACCTGGTGACCCTGGTCTCGGCATACTACGCCCTCGGTGCGTTGCGGAGAGACCCCACAGTGTCGGAAACCACACCCTGGCAGCGGTATCAGGCCGATCTGGAGCATCCGGACTTCAGTCACGACCCGGCTCAGGAGCGTGTGGTCAGGGCCCTGGATGACCTGCATCAGCGACTGGTGCGGGCGAGCCGGGAGCCGCAACCCCGGGCGGGGCTGCTGAGCCGCATCGGGCTCGGCGCCAGGCCGCGACAGACCTGGCCAAGAGTCAGGGGGCTGTACCTGTGGGGCGGTGTCGGTCGCGGCAAGACCTACCTGGTGGACATCTTCCACGACACGCTGCCCTTTCCCGAGAAGCGGCGGCTCCATTTCCACCGTTTCATGCAGCTGGTTCACTATCGGCTGCGCGACCTGGAGCGGGTGCAGGACCCACTGGACGTGGTCGCCCGGGAGTTCGCGCAGGAGACCCGGGTGCTGTGCTTCGACGAGTTCTTCGTCTCCGATATCACCGACGCCATGCTGCTGGGCGGGCTGTTGCGCGGGCTGTTCCGGGAGGGCGTGACGCTGGTGGCCACGTCGAACATTCCGCCGGCCGAGCTGTACCGGGACGGTCTGCAGCGTGAGCGGTTTCTGCCCGCCATCGATCTGCTCAAGGAGTACACGGAGGTGATGGAGGTTGCTGGTGACACGGACTACCGCCTGCGTTTCCTGGAACAGGCCGAGCTCTATCACTCGCCCCTGGACGAGGCGGCCGAGGAGGTCCTCAACGAGGAGTTCGTGCACCTGGCGCCGGACACACCCGAGTTCAATACCGAGCTGCAGGTGGAAGGTCGTTCGATCCCTGTCCGGGGGCTCGCCGACGACGTGGCGTGGTTCGATTTCTCCGCCATCTGTGACGGCCCCCGCGGGCAGGCGGACTACATCGAGCTGGCTCGTACATTCCACAGTGTGCTGGTCTCCAATGTGCCGGCCATGGACGAGACACGCGAGAACCAGGCGCGGCGCTTTATCGCCATGGTGGACGAGTTCTATGATCACGGCGTGAAGCTCATCCTGTCAGCCGAGGTGCCGCTGGAGTCGCTGTACCAGGGGCAGCGGTTGCGGTTCGAGTTCGAGCGCACCCGCAGCCGGTTGCAGGAAATGCAGTCCCAGGCCTATCTTGCGGGGCCGCACAGGTCCGGCTGACGAGGCTGTGGAGGAGGAGGCAGATGTCCGATCTGCTGGATCGTATCCTTGAGGCCCATGGCGGGGCGCTTCACTGGGGGGAGGTGCACGCCGTGCTTGCCCGTGCGTCCATGGGCGGGGTCGGGTTCGCGTCGCGTCTTCAGGGCCAGCCGCTGCAGGACGTGGAGGTCACCCTCAATGCGGCCTGGCCGTCCATTACCCTTGCTGACTGGCCCGAGCGGGGACAGTCCGCTACCTGTCAGCCAACGCGGGCCTGGATCGAGCGCGCCGACGGTGAACTGGTCACCGAGCGCGGCGCACCGGGTGCGGCGTTCCGGTCACTGCCCCACGCGTTGTGGTGGGATTACCTGGACCTGCTCTACTACTGCGGCAACATCCTCTGGCAGACGCTCTGTCTGCCCTTCACCCTGGCCCGGGAGGGGTGTTCGCTGCAGGAGCTGCAGCCGCTCGACGTCGGCGGACAGCGGCTCTATCGGCTGGCGGTCACCTATCCCGCGGATATCCCCACCCTGCGTACCGATCACGTGTTCTATGCCGATGCCACGGGGCTGTTGCAGCGCGTCGATTTCGCCCCCCGTTTCACCGGTTCGTGGATGCAGGCCACGCAGCTGCTCGATGCCTACGAGACGGTATCCGGATTCAACTGCGCAACACGGTATCGGGTGTATCCGGCCATGCCCGGTGGCCGCATGGTTCCGGTGGGGCCATTGAGCTGGATCGACGTTGACGACATCACGTTCGCATGGGCGTGACGCCGGGGTGACAACCTCTGTAGAAGTGTCGAATGGTTCACACGGCTTCCAGCTTTTGCCGCTAACCCCTTGGCAATATTTGATGAATCCCGATTGTCCACAGAAGCTGTGGATAAGGTTGTGGATGACGCGTTAAAACGGCCCTCCGAATCCCGTACCGAGCGGCTTTCCCTTAGAATGTCCAAATTTTGACCGCTTTGTTAAAAAGCCGCAAAAACAGTGGGATAGGGTGGTATTGGGGGATTGGAAGCCGGCATGGTACGACCCGGCACGACGTCGTTCCAGGACGACAGTCGGGTGTGTATAACTTTCCAGCCGGAACGGCTTCCATGCACTGATGTCAAGGGGGGAGCCGGCTTTTTCCGAGGGAAAAGGCCAGAACGAACGGTTTGGTCTATTCGTCCAGCGCCTGCACGTGTGCGGCCACACCATCGGCCAGGGCTTTCAGGTTGTACCCCCCTTCGAGGGTGGAGATTACCCAACCGTTGCTGAACCGGTTGGCCACCTCGACGATCTCCCGGGTTGCCCAGGCCAGGTCCTGCTCATCCAGTTCCATGTTGGCAAGCGGGTCCGACCGGTGCGCGTCGAATCCCGCGGAGATGAACACGAGCTCGGGCCCGAACGAGCGAAGTGCCGGGATGACGTCCTGCCGGAACGCATCCCGGAACGTCTCCGAGTCGGTCATTGCCGGTAGCGGGACGTTATGGATATTGGGTGCGCCGGGAATCGGCCCTCGCCCGGTGCCGGGAAACAGCGGGTGCTCGTGGGTGGAGGCATAGAACAGTCCACGCCGGCCGGCGAACATGGTCTGGGTGCCATTGCCGTGGTGGACGTCGAAATCCACCACCGCGACCCGTTCCAGATGATAGGCCGCCTGCGCATACGTCGCCGCCACTGCCACGTTGTTGAACAGGCAGAAGCCCATGGCGTGGTCCGGCTCGGCGTGATGACCCGGAGGGCGCACGGCGCAGAAGACCCGCCTGGTCTCCCCGGCCATGACGCGGTCCACGGCCGAGCACACGGCGCCGGCGGCCCGCAGGGCCGCTTCCCCGGAGGCGGGGCAGATGACCGTGTCGCCGTCGAGGGCGTCATAGCCTCGACTCGGAATCGCGGCGAGGGTCCGGTCCACGTAGGCTGCGTCGTGCACACGCAGCAGCTGCTCGCGCTCCGCCGGTGGCGCCTCCGCCCAGGTCAGCCCCTCGAACGGAGACTCCCGCAGGCGCGCCAGCACCGCCTCGAGCCGTTGTGCCGACTCCGGGTGACCGGGGCCGGTGTCGTGTTGACTGCAGCTTTCGTGGGTAATGATCCAGGTCTGCATGAGCGGAAGGCGCTCCCTCGTCACAGGCGGTGCCGGTATGCGGTGAACTGCCGTACTACTTTAACAAAGTAGCAGCTCTCCCGGGCACTCAGGCGCGCTCGAACCGGTACAGGGCCACTTCCCCGAGCAGGTTGGGAAACAGCCGCGCAAGGCCGTGTTTGCGATGGGCATTGTCGATGAAGGTGCGCTCGAGGATGCGGATGCCCGTGTCCTCGCACAGGGCTTCGAAGTCCCGGACGGTGCACAGGTGGATATTGGGGCTGTTGTACCAGTCCAGGGCAGGGTCGCCGCTGACCGGCATCCGTCCGCTGAGCGCGAGCCGCAGGCGTGAGCGCCAGTGACCGAGATTCGAGAAGGTGACGATGCCTTCCCGCCCGACCCTCAGCATTTCGTTGAGCAGGTGCTCCGGATACCGCACGGCCTGCAGCGTCTGCGTCATCACCACGTAGTCGAAGGACAGCGGATCGAAGTCCTTCAGCCCCTCGTCCAGGTTGGTCTGGATCACGGGGATGTCCTTCTGCACGCAACTGACGATGTTCTCCGGGGCGATCTCCAGCCCGTAGCCGATCACGTCGCGGGTATCGCGCAGGTAGCGCAGCAGCTGCCCTTCGCCACAGCCCAGGTCCAGCACACGGGTACCGGGGTGGATCCATTCGCTGATCAGCGCCAGTTCCGAGCGCACGCTCATACGTTCGCCTCCTGCGCCACGCGGTTCATGTACGCCTGGAGCAGATCCCGGTAGACCGGGATGGGCATGAGAAAGGAGTCATGCCCCTGTGGCGCGACAATCTCCGAATAGGTGACCCGCTTGTTGCCGTCCTGCAGGGCGCGCACGATCTCCCGGGACCGGCTGGACGGGAACCGCCAGTCGCTGGTGAATGACAGGATCAGGAACGACGCCGTGACGTGCTCCAGCGCCGCGGCCAGGTTGTCATCGTGGTCCGCGGCAGGGTCGAAGTAGTCCAGCGCCTTGGTCATGAGCAGGTAGGTGTTGGCGTCGAAGTGGCGGACGAAGGTCTCCGCCTGGTAGCGAAGATAGCTCTCCACCTCGAACTCGACGTCGTAGTTGAAGTTGATCTTGCCCTCGCGCAGCTCCCGGCCGAACTTGGCCCGCAGCGCGTCCTCGGACAGGTAGGTGATGTGCCCGAGCATGCGCGCCAGGGCGAGCCCGCGCTCCGGGGTGACGCCGTATTCCGCGTACCGGCCCTCGTGGAACTCCGGGTCCCTGAGAATGGCCTGGCGCGCCACCTCGTTGAAGGCGATGTTCTGGGCCGAGAGCTTCGGCGCGGCCGCGATCACCACGCAGTGCCGGGTGCGCTCCGGGAAATCGATGGCCCATTGCAGCGCCTGCATGCCGCCCAGGCTGCCCCCCACCACGGCGGCCCACTGGCCGATGCCCAGCGCATCGGCCAGGCGCGCCTGGCTGCGCACCCAGTCGGGCACGGTCACCATGGGGAAGTCGGCCCCGTACAGTGCGCCCGTCTCCGGGTTGTGGGACACCGGCCCGGTGGATCCCCGACAGCCGCCGAGATTGTTGCTGCAGACGATGAAGAAGCGATTGGTGTCCAGCGGTTTCCCGGGGCCGATGGATGCATCCCACCAGCCGGGCTTGCGATCATCAGGCGAGTGGTAACCCGCCGCGTGGTGGTCGCCCGACAGGGCGTGGGTCACCAGGATGGCGTTGGATGCGTCGGCATTGAGCTCGCCGTAGGTCTCGTAGACGAGGTCGTACTCGGGCAACACCCGACCGCAGTCCAGTTCCAGGGGCTGGTCGAAGTGGAGCGTTTTCGGGGTGACGAGGCCGACGGAGTCAGCTGGGAATTGTTCTGGCATCCGATCCGTAGCGGCTTGCTGTCGAAGAGAACCGAGTCTACTGACGGTCTCCGGGGGCCGCAACCGCCCGGAGACCGGCGCCGCCGTGCGGGCGTTCAGAGGAACGCCCTGGCCAGATCCCGCAGGGGCATGACGAACAGCATTTTCGCCAGCTGAATGCCGATCAGCACCGCAATGGGGGAGAGGTCCAGGCCACCGATTGCGGGGATGACCCGGCGTGCCGGCGCCAGTACCGGCTCCGCCAGACTGTCGATGAGGCCGATGGCCGGATTGTAGTGGCCCGGATTCACCCAGCTCAGGATCACCCGGATGATGATTACCACCAGGAACACGTTGAGCAGCAGGTTCAGCAGCTCCGACGCCGAGCGCACGGCCAGGAAGCCCGCGCTGACATTGGTGCCGTTGATCCAGTACACCAGTGCCAGGGTGCAGAACTGCAGCAGGAACATCAGCACCAGTGCCGAGGTATCCGCACGGCCGATGGGCGGCAGGACGCGCCGCAGTGGTTGCATGGGCGGCTGGGTGATCCGGATCAGGAACTGCGAGATCGGGTTGCTGTAGTCCGCGCGCACCCACTGCAGCAGGAAGCGCAGCATGATGGCCAGTATGTACAGGCCGAACAGGGTGTTGATCAGAAACGCCAGCGGGTCGGTGAGGTACTGTCCTGACATGCGCTGCTCCGGTTATGCACGAGCCGGGGCGGCGCGGTCCCGTGCCGGGCCGCCGGCTCGCGGTTGAGATTCAGTCGTTATTGATTGCCAAGCTCATCGCCCAGGGACTCCGCCCGGTCCGCGGCGGCCTTGAGCGCCTGCTCAACCAGCTCGCGCAGGCCGCCATCCTCGAAGGCCTGTATGGCCTGTTCGGTGGTCCCGCCCGGAGAGGTGACCTGCCGGCGCAGCGTGGCCACGTCCTCGGCGCTCTCCAGCGCCATCTTGGCCGCCCCCAGGGCCGTCTGCAACGTCAGCAGCCGGGCGGTCTCCCGCGGCAGGCCCAGGTCGGCGCCCGCCTGCTCCATGCTCTCCATGAGCAGGAAGAAATAGGCTGGCCCGCTCCCGGATACCGCCGTGACGGCGTTCATCTGATTCTCGTCATCCAGCCAGCAGGTGAGCCCCACGGCGCGCATGAGCGACTCCGCCAGGCTGCGCTGTTCGGTGGAGGTGGCCGTGTTGGCGTACAGGGCCGTGGCGCCCGTCTGCACCAGCGAGGGGGTGTTGGGCATGACCCGCACCACCGGGAGGCCGTCACCGAGCCAGCGCGAGAGGTCCGATTCGCGGATGCCGGCGGCGATGGAGATTACCACGGCGCCCGTGCGCGCGAGTTGCGGCGCCAGCTCCGTGGCGACGTCACGGATGACCTGGGGCTTGACCGCCAGGACCACACCGTCAGCGTCCGCCACCGCGTCCCGGTTGTCCCCCGTGACCCTGACCCCGAACGTTGCCGACAGGTTGCCGCGCTGCTCCGGGTCCGGCTCCGCGACACGGATCCGGTCGGCCGGAAAGCCGTCGGCAATGAGTCCGCCGATCAGGCTGCGCGCCATATTGCCGCCGCCGATGAACGCGATGGTCTTGTTCTCCATGGTGAACAGGCCTCCTCGGTGGTCAGGTGGTTGCCGGGTAATCCCGCGGGCCGAAGATGTCGGTCCCGACCCGCACCATGGTACTGCCTTCGGCGACGGCTGCCTCCAGGTCGCCGGACATGCCCATGGACAGGGTGTCCAGTTCCAGTCCGCTGCGCTGCAGTGACTCCAGCAGCTCCCGCAGCGCCCGGAACGGTGCCCGCTGGGCGTCGAAGCCCTCCGCGGGCGCCGGAATGCACATCAGGCCACGCAGGCGCAGGCGCGGCAAGGCGGCCACGGCGTCGGCCAGCGCGGGCACGTGGTCCGGGGCGACGCCGGATTTGCTGTCCTCCCCGCTGACGTTGACCTGCAGGCAGACGTTCAGCGGCGGCAGGCCGTCCGGGCGCTGCTCCGACAGGCGCCGCGCGATCTTCTCCCGCTCCACACTGTGAACCCAGTCAAAGTGCGGCGCCACGAGTTTTGTTTTATTCGACTGTAGCGGCCCGATGAAATGCCATTCCGCGGTGGTGTCCGCCCCCAGGGCGTCCTGCTTGTCGCGGGCCTCCTGGACGTAGTTCTCGCCGAAGGCGCTCTGGCCGGCTGCCATGGCGTCACGGATTGCCTCAACCGGTTTGGTCTTGCTCACGGCGAGCAGGGTGACGCTGCCGGCGGCGCGCCGGTACTGCGCCTCGGCAGCGCGGATACGGGCCTGCACGGCGGCAAGGCGCTCAGCGGTCTCGGTCATGTTGCCTGGCCCCGGTCATCACTGTAGGTTGATCGGTCATGGCCTGCGCACGCCGCCGCTGGCTGCGACAGCCGGAACAGATAACCAGCGCAAAGGATGCCCGATGGATATTGCCGACCTGCTCGCCTTTGGCGTCAAGAACAACGCCTCGGATCTGCACCTGTCGGCGGGATTGCCGCCAATGATACGTGTGGACGGCGATGTGCGTCGAATCAACCTGCCGGCCATGGACCACCAGCAGGTGCACGGCCTGATCTACGACATCATGAACGACAAGCAGCGGCGTGATTACGAGGAGTTCCTGGAGACCGACTTCTCCTTCGAAATCCCCAATCTCGCCCGCTTCCGCGTCAACGTCTACAACCAGAACCGGGGCGCGGCTGCCGTGTTCCGCACCATCCCCTCCACCGTGCTGACGCTGGAGGACCTGAATGCGCCGCAGGTGTTCCGGGACATCGCCGACAACCCCCGGGGGCTGGTGCTGGTCACCGGGCCGACCGGCTCGGGGAAGTCCACCACGCTGGCGGCGATGCTCAACTACAAGAACGAGAACGACCACGAGCATATCCTCACCATCGAGGATCCGATCGAGTTCGTGCACGACTCGAAAAAGTCGCTGGTGAACCAGCGCGAAGTGCACCGGGATACCCTCGGCTTTTCCGAAGCGCTGCGCTCGGCACTGCGTGAAGACCCGGACGTGGTGCTCGTGGGTGAGCTGCGCGACCTGGAGACCATCCGGCTCGCGCTGACCGCAGCCGAGACCGGGCACTTGGTCTTCGGCACGCTGCACACCAGCTCCGCCGCCAAGACCATCGACCGCATCATCGACGTCTTCCCCGCGGCGGAGAAATCCATGGTGCGCTCCATGCTCTCGGAATCCCTGCGTGCAGTGATCTCGCAGTCGCTGCTGAAGAAGACCGGCGGCGGACGGGTCGCGGCCCACGAGATCATGATCGGCACCGCCGCCATCCGTAACCTCATCCGCGAGGACAAGGTCGCGCAGATGTACTCATCCATCCAGACCGGACAGGCCCAGGGCATGCAGACGCTGGATCAGTGCCTCCAGCACCTCCTCAAGCAGGGGCTGATCAGCAAGCAGGACGCCCGCAACAAGGCCGCCAACAAGGATCTGTTCGCCTAGCCGCGCCGGCTGGCCCAGGGAGATCGCAATGGACTTCAACGCCCTGCTCGAATTCATGGTCAACAAGAAGGCCTCGGATCTGTTCATCACCGCGGGCATGCCCCCGTCCATGAAGATCGCCGGCCGCATCGCCCCGGTGACCAAGGGCAAACTCGCCCCGGATCAGGCGCGTCAACTCGTGCTGGCCATCATGACCGAGGCGCAGCGACGGGAGTTCGAGGAGAGCCGGGAGTGCAACTTTGCCATCAGCGCCAAGGGGCTGGGGCGGTTCCGCGTCAGCGCCTTCTACCAGCGCAACCACGCCGGCATGGTGCTGCGGCGGATCGAGACCGCCATCCCGCAGCTCGACGAGCTGGGCCTGCCGCCGATTCTGCGCGATCTGGCCATGACCCAGCGCGGGCTGGTGATGTTCGTCGGCGCCACCGGCACGGGTAAGTCCACCTCCCTGGCGTCCATGATCGGCCATCGCAACCAGAACAGTACCGGGCACATTGTCACCATCGAGGACCCCATCGAGTTCATCCACCAGCACCAGGGCTGCATCATCACCCAGCGCGAGGTGGGCATCGATACCGACTCCTTCGAGGTGGCGCTGAAGAACACCCTGCGTCAGGCGCCGGACGTCATACTGATCGGCGAGATCCGCACCCGCGAGACCATGGACTACGCCATCGCCTTTGCCGAGACCGGCCATCTCTGCCTGGCCACGCTGCACGCCAACAACGCCAACCAGGCCATGGACCGGATCGTCAACTTCTTCCCGCCCGAGCGGCAGAACCAGCTGTTCATGGATCTCTCCCTGAACCTCAAGGGCGTGGTGGCCCAGCAGCTGGTGCCGACGCCCGACGGCAGCGGGCGGGTTCCGGCGATCGAGGTGCTGCTGGGCACACCACTGGTGCAGGACAAGCTGCGGGCCGGCGAGGTGCATGAGCTCAAGGACATCATGAAGCGTTCCAACGAGCACGGCATGCAGACCTTCGACCAGCACCTCTACCGGCTGTATCAGGAAGGCCGGATTACCTACGACGACGCCATCCGCTACGCCGATTCCGCCAACGAGGTGCGCCTGCAGGCCAAGCTCGGCGCCGAGGACCGCGAGCAGCAGTATGTCGCCGCGGCCGATGACATGCGCCTGGCCGACGACGACCGCTAGTGGCCCGGCCCGGCGGAGCGCGTCGAACGCACGGACTCCCGGACTAGCCCGGAGGCAGGTGATCCCACCATGGGTGGGCCTGTTCCAGCTGGGCGGCGAGGCGCAGCAGCCGCCCTTCGCCTCCCACCGGCGCCATGAACTGGCTGCCCACGGGCAGCCCGTCGGTGCTCCGGTGCAGCGGCACCGACATGGCGGGCGTCCCGGTGAGATTGGCCAGCTGGGTGAAGGGCGTGCGCGCGAGGCTGCGGAAGGCGAGCTTGTCCACCACCCCCGTTTTCATGAGCAGCCGACCGGCATCGAGCCGTAGCAGGGGGCGCAGGGCGAGCTGTTCGACCCGGGGCGTCTCCAGCTCGCCGATGCGTGCCGGCAGGGCGGCGGTGGTGGGGGTCAGGTACAGGTCATGATCCTGGAAGAAATGCCCGAGGGTGCGGCCGAAGTGGTTCCACTGCTGATGCGCCCTGACATACTCGCCGCTGGTGAGAGCCCGGCCGAGCATCGCCAGCGCCCGCGTGTCCAGCTCGAAATCCTGCGGGCGCCCGTCGGTGACCATGGCCGCCACCTGACCGAAATAGAGCGTCAGGTAGCAGCGCGCCAGCGCCATGCCGTCGATTGCCGGCTCCGCTTCCTCGACCGTGTGGCCGAGCGCCTCGAGCTGCCGGGCCGTCTTCTCCACCGCGTCCCGGCAGGCGGGGTCGACCGCCGCACCGAGGGGCGAACGGGTGCTGAAGGCGATCCGCAGTCGACCGGGCGCGTGTTGCAGCTCTTCGCTGTAGGGGCGCTCCGGGGGCGCGACGTGGAACGGCGCACCGGTATCCGGCCCTGCCAGGATGTCGAGCATATGGGCGCTGTCGCGAACACTGCGGGTGAGCACGTGGTCGCTGGACGCGCCTTCCCAGATCTCGTGGAACCGGGGCCCGACGGGAACCCGCCCGCGCCCCGGGCGCAGCCCGAAGAGGCCGCAGTAGGCGGCCGGAATGCGGATGGAACCACCGCCGTCATTGGCCCCCGCCATGGGCACGATACCCCCGGCCACCGCCGCGGCCGCGCCGCCGCTGGAGCCGCCGGGTGTGCGGTCGCGGTCCCAGGGGTTGCGGGTGGCGCCGAAGGTCCGGTTCTCGGTGACGCCCTTCAGGCCCAGCTCCGGCGTATTGGTCTTGCCGAACAGGACCAGTCCGGCGTTATCGGCGCGGCGGACGAAGGTGGAGTCCTCCGCCACCGGCGTGTGGGCGAATGCCAGGCTGCCCATGCTGGTGGGCTCGCCGCCCACGTCCTGGGCCAGGTCCTTGACCAGAAACGGGACGCCGGCGAACGGGCCGGACAGCGGCACCGAGAGCGTCCGTTCGGCCCGGTCGAGGAGCAGCCGGTTGATGGCGTTGAGTTGGCTGTTGGTCTCCTCCGCGCGGCCCGCGGCGAGCCTGAGCAGTTCGGTCGGGGTGACCTCGCCGCTGCTGACCCGCTGTGCCAGCCCCGTGGCATCATGACGCCGGTATTGTTCGAAATTCATTTCACGGTCCTTACAGCCGACGAACGGGAGTCATCATGGGCGCGAGCGAAATACCGGGACGACAGGGTTACAGGGTCTTCCGCGATATCACCACCCGCTGGATGGATAATGACATCTACGGGCACGTGAACAACGTGACCTACTATTCGTACTTCGATACCGCCGTGAACCACTATCTCATCGAAGCCGGCGGCCTGGACATCCATCACGCACCGGTGGTGGGGCTGGTGGTCAGCTCCAGTTGCAGTTATCACCGCCCGGTCGCATTTCCGGAGCCGGTGGAGGCCGGCTTGCGCGTGGACCGGCTGGGCAACAGCTCCGTGCAGTACGGCGTGGGGATCTTCAGGGCCGGCGAGGCAGAGCTCTGTGCGCACGGGCAGTTCGTCCACGTGTTCGTGGATCGCGCCGAGAACCGGTCAGTGCCCATCCCTGGGCCGCTGCGGGTGGCGCTGGAGCGGTTGCTGGTTCCCTCGGGGTAGATTCGGTGGGAGGATGGGAGTCCGGTTCGCGTGCGGCGGCCTGTCGCGGGAGGTCTTGATGCGTTACGGGGTATATCGTCAGGGCGTGGCCCTGGTGCTGGCGGTTGTGCTGACCGCGATGCTGGGCGCGGCTCACGCCCGCGATCTGGCCATGGATCCGGACGACATGGTGCCCGTGGAGCTGGCCACCATCGGGGTGGACCGCGCGGGCGGGACGCCGCTGGTGCTGCTGCGGGAGCCGGAGTCCGGTGACGTGGTGCCCATCCGGATCGGGCTGGCCGAGGCGCGGGCCATTCTCATGGCGCAGCAGGACATGCCCGTCCCGCGCCCGCAGACACACGATCTCATCGGCAATGTGCTCGAGGGCCTGGATGCGACGCTTGAGCGGGTGCTGGTCGACGACCTCTCCGATGGCATCTACTACGGCATGCTGGAACTCAGCGTTGCCGGGCGAGACGAGCCCGTGCTGGTGGACACCCGGCCCAGCGATGCCCTGGCCCTGGCGGTGCGGACCGGTGCGCGGATCCTGGTATCTCCGGAGATCCTGCAGGCCGGTCAGGACCTCGAATACGAGGGCATCGAGGACGACCAGGTGGTCACGGCCCTGGGGATCACCGTTGTCGAGGCCACGGATGACCTTCGCGATGCGCTGGATATCGGCGACCAGGCCGGGGTGATCGTCAGCGGTGTGCGTGGCCACGCAGCCCATGTGGGCCTGACCGAAGGCAGTCTCATCGTCGCCGTGAATGATGAAACGCCCGAGACGCCCATGGATTTCCTTGATCTCGTGCGTGACACTCCGTCCGGTGAACGGGCGCGGATCCGCTACGTGGATGAGGGAGAGGAGCGGGAGATCGAAGTGCCCACCGATGTCCCGGACCGGCGGCGGGACGAGGGCATTACCCTCTGAGCCGCCGCCTGTCGGTCCTGGCGCCCCGCGGCGTCAGGACCGGCTTTCCAGCTTGCCGAACCGCTTGTCCAGCACTTTCTCCAGCCGGTCTGCGGCGCCGGACGCTGCATCGTAGGCGTTCTCCGAGAGATGCTCTGCAGCAACCGGGTCCAGCCCGCGCGGGCGCGCTTCCAGCTTGCACTGTTTATTGACACCGCCTTTCGGACCGTTGACGTCCGTGAAGTAGGCTTCGATCCGGGTGAGCTGGTCGCCGAAGCGCCGCTCGATAGTCTCAAGACGCTGCCGGAGGTGTCCCTCCAGTGCTTCGGAAACCGTGACCCCCTGGGCCGGATTGATCTGCAGATGCATTGTCACAACTCCTTGCGTCGTCTCTACCTGTATAAGGATCTGGCGCAAGCAGCGGTGTTTTTCAAGGGGAGCCTGGCCCCGGGAAGCATCCCGGGGCCAGGTCGGTCGCCTTACGCCCGGGTCAGGCGTTGGCGGCGGGGCGGTGTTCCGCTTCACCGTGGGACGGCAGCGCCGTGGAGGCGAAGTACTCGTCCGCGGTGAACACGTCCACCTCGATGGCGTCCATGGCGGCGTCGTTGGCCTGCTGGAGCTGGCGTGCCTCCGTCTCCGTGATCACGCCCTTCTCCTGCGCCTCGGCGATCACCTCGTAGGCCAGCCCGCGGGACAGTTTCCGCTGCTTCTGGGCCTTCTGGATCTTGCCCATGATCGGCAGTGCCTCCTGGTGCAGCCGGAATGCCTTCAGCAGGCGGCCGGCGCCGGGGGCGCTCTCCGATGCCCGTGCGACGCCGTTGGTAATGCGCCGGTACTGGTCGTTGAGCGCCTGGATGGCGGCGGCCGTAGGGGCGATCAGCTTGTCGCTCGGCCCCTGGGAGAGCGGGTTGATCCGCAGGAAGAAGGCTGCCGGCTTGCGCAGCCACCAGCCCACCACCGGCGCGTCGAAGTTCGCGTGGATGCCTTCGAACGCCTCCTGGATCTTCGCCAGGGCGTGCTCACAGGCGTACTGCACCACCGGCAGGTCCTCGTCCTTCCGGCCTTCGGCTTCGAAGCGGCGCAGCGCGGACAGGGCCAGTACCTGCCATGTAAGCGCGTCGGCGAAGCGGCCGGTGAGGTTGCCCTTGGCCTTGAGCTTGCCGCCGATGAAGTACATGGCCAGATCGGTGAGCAGTGCGAACCGGGACGACGCCCAGGCCAGCCGGCGGTAGTAGGTGGCCGTCGGGCCCGATACCGGGCTGCCGGCACTGAAGCCGCGGGTGAGGCCGCGCACCTTGGTGCGACCCCAGTTGCTGGCAGTGTGTCCGAGCCAGCCCAGCAGCCGCTGCCGGAATGCCGTGGCGTCGCCGTCCTCGATGGCCTTGACCAGCGGCAGCGCGTAGGGATGGCAGCGGGTCGCCCCCTGGCCGAAGATGATCAGGGTCCGGGTCATGATGTTGGCGCCTTCCACGGTAATGCCCACCGGGGCACCGTGGTAGCCGGAGGCGAGGATGTTGTTCGGCCCCTGCATGACGCCGGCGCCGGAGAAGACATCCATGCCGTCGGTGAGCAGGCGCTGCACCATCTCCGTGCTGCTGGACTTCAGCAGCGCCGAGATCACCGGGGGCTGCTCGCCACCGTCGATGGCGGAGCAGGAGTACACCCGCGCCCCCTCGAACATGTAGGCCATGGCGGCGATGCCGGCCACCTTGTCCTGCACGCCTTCCATGTAGCCGATGGGGATGCCGAACTGGTGCCGGACCATGGAGTAGGCGCCGGTCACCGCGGCGGTGGACTTCATGCCACCGATGGCGCCCGCGGGCAGGGAAATGGCGCGGCCGCCGGCGAGCTGCTCCATGAGCATGCGCCAGCCCTGGCCGGCGTACTCGGCACCGCCGATGATCTGGTCCGGGGAGCACACCACGTTTTCGCCGATGATCGGCCCGTTGTAGAAGCCCTCGCCCACCGGCATGTGGTGGTCACCGTTGTGCAGGCCGGGCGTGCCCTTGTGCAGCATCACCACGGTGATGCCGGGGTACTCGCCCTTGCCCAGCAGGTTGTCCGGGTCGTGCATCTGGAACGCCAGGGAGATGAGGTTCGCCACCGGCGCCAGGGTGATGTAGCGCTTGCGGAAGTTCAGGCGGATCTTCACCTCGCCGGCGTCGTCCTTGAAGACCTCGCCCTCAGCCTTGATGGAGGCGGCGTCGGACCCGGCGGTGGGCTCGGTCAGCCCGAAGCACGGCACATACTCGCCACTGGCCAGGCGCGGCAGGTAGTGATCCTTCTGCGCGTCGGTGCCGTAGTGCTTGAGCAGCTCCGCGGCGCCCAGGGAGTTGGGGATCACCACGAAGGTGCCCACCGTGGACGAATAGCTGTTGACCTTGGCCATGACCGAGGAGACCGCGAGGGTGGAGAACCCCTTGCCGCCGTACTCCCGCGGAATGATCATGCCCATGAATCCCTGCTTCTTGATGAAGTCGACGGCGTCGTCGGGCGCGCGACGGGTGCGGGCCACCTCGTAGGTGTCGATCATCTGGCAGAGCTCTTCAGCCGGCCCGTCGAGGAACGCCTGCTCCTCGTCCGAGAGCTGATTGTAGGACTCGGCCATCATGCCCTTGAAATCCGGGTTGCCGGAGAAGAGCTGGCCATCGATCCAGACCGTGCCGGCCTCCAGGGCCTGGCGCTCGGTGTCGGAGATGCGCGGCAGCATGTTCTTGGCGCGCATGACGTTCATCAGTGCAGAAAACATAATCATCCTCCCGGTCACGGCTCGGTGGTCTGACGAGGCGTAACACGACTGCGTTCCCGCGGATCCGCCGCGGGCGAATGCCATGATGTGTCTGTTCCGCAGAGCGGCTGGGGATCACCATCAGGTTAGCTGACGTTTTACCATACTCTCCCGTATGGTCAAGTGTTGGGTGTCGACCGGCAGGCCGGGTCTCGACAGCCGCGATGATTCTTCTATAATCCGGCGCTTCATAGGGAATTGTGACAACGTGATAAGGAGATCCTCATGCGGTTCACTGGTGGAATCGGTGTCGTCGTGGGCGGCGGCCTGGTGCTGGCCGGCGGTGTGGTCGGGCTGCTGCTTGCCCAGACCGGGGCACTGCCACAGGGCGGCGAAACCGACACAGACACCCCCGAAGTACCCAGTCTGACGCCGGGCGACACGGCGGAAGGCGAGCTGACAACCCGCTCCCCCTACAACCCCAACAGCGGCAGCCGTTACCAGCGTTTCCGGGTCGAGATCCCCGCAGGCGACGTGGTGACGTTCGAGCTCAATACCGGTTTCCCGGGCGTACTGGCTCTCTACGATGAGCGCGGAAACCAGATGGTGACCGCGCAGGAGGGGCGTCCCGGCACCGGCTGCTACCGGTGCTCGCGACACGAGCGCAACCCGGTGATGACCTACCGGTCGACAGAAGGCGGCGTTTACGACTTGACCGTCAGCGCGGAGGAGGCCGATGAGTTCGGGCCGGTACGCGTGGAGACGGACACCATGAGCCTGGACAGCGATGACCGTATTGTTCCGGAGGAGGCGTTTCCGGCGTGGTTCGATGGGGACCGCACCCGCCTCGGTTTCGACGTCGACACCGCCGGCTATTATCGGGTGGACCTGGAGGCAGCTCATGACATCGTCGCGTTGGTCGCCAATCCCGGGAGCAGTAACCCGATTGAAAGGCGTGCGGGTGCGGATGGGCGGCTCAGCCTGTACGCCTGGTTCGATGAAGGTGAGCAGGAGCTGGCGCTGAAAGACTACGGCTACCGGCCCCCGGTTCCCGGTATTGTCACCCTGGAGGCGCATGCGGTGGATACGGACGCGCCAGCTCCGGCGGATCGAGAGGCAACGTTGCGTGACGGCGAGACCACCGGTTTTCTGCAGTCCGACGAAAGGGTTGCCTACACCCTGGAGCTTGATGAGGCGAGCGCGGTGGCCATCGTCGTGCAGGCGAGTGAGTTCAGTCCAGAGGTGCAGTTGGAGGGTGAGCAGATTACCCTGTCCGCCGGCCCTGATTGGCGCACAGAGGACGCGATCATCGAAGATGCGTTTCCTGCAGGTGAGTATCAGCTGGAGTTGGCCGCGTCGCAAGGAACCGGCGGGCGGTATACCGTCGATGTCGTCACACGGGCCTACGATGATGATGGCGACGCGGACCTGGAGCCGGGTGTCGCGTTGCAGGGGCGGCGTCATGGGGAGCGGGATTCGGTCCATGCGCTGGTGATCGAAGAAGCCGGTCATTACATCATCGACATGGAGTCGAACGATTTCGACACCTACCTGACCCTCACCGGCGACGACGTCCACATCGAGAATGATGACGGCGGTGAGCAATACAACGCCCGTATTCATGCGCTGCTGGAGCCGGGGGAGTACGAGGTGGTGGCTGGGGCCTTCGGCCAGCGGGAGCGTGGCGCATACACCCTGGAGGCAACAGCGGAAACCCTTGGCGACGTGGATGCCCTCCGTGGCCCAGCCTCACTGGGCGATGGGGAGTCCGTTGCCGCCGTGGTGCCCAGCGGTGAGCGCAACGAGCACACCGTGGTGATCCCGGAATCCGGGGAGTATCGCATCGAGCTGGACGCGGCAGACTTCCATGCCGAGATGTTGCTGTCCGGCGAAGGTGTGGAGGCCTATGCGCCCGAGGGCGTCACAAGCGTTACGCGCACCCCGGTTATGGAGGAATCACTGGAGGCTGGTGAATACCAGCTGCGCGTCTACCCCCTTGTCCGCGAAGAAGGTGGCGCATACCAGCTCGACATCTCGCGATAGCCGCCCGTGTCCAGCCTGCCCGCGCCGGATTACGCCGGCAGCGGGCAGGTGTGGTGTTCGCCGACGCGGCCGCGCAGCAGTGCCGTGAGTTCATGCACACGGGCCGTGGAACCGATCACGGTGACGGCCATCTGCCAGCGTTCATGGGCGGATCGTGTCGACAACCACGTGTCCACGAGCGATGCCAGCACGCCTTCCTGACAACCGGGCAGCGGGGTGGGGTGCGCTACCCGACTGGGGATGCCCGCATCCTCCAGTGCACCGACGCCGGCGATGGCGCCGGCCTCGAACCCCTCCAGCACGAAGCGCGAGGGGCGCAGGCGGACGTCCGGAATTTCGCTTTCCAGGGCGATGAGCGCCAGTGCCACGGGCTCTCCCCGGGCGGCGGCGAACAGCACCGCGGGCAGGCCCGTCTCGTCGCTGACCACCACCTGCTGGCGCTCGCCCGCGGGATCGGGGAGCGGGCTGCCGTGTGGTCCGTCGCTGTCGCAGGGGGCGCCCCGGGTCACGTCCGCCAAGGCCGCCGGTGCCTGGAAGGCGAGCCAGCCTTCCCGAGGCGATGCATCCAGTACCGCCAGGCGGTGTTCCTGTCCCGCCACGGTGAGCCGGAACCAGTGGCCCGGCCTTGCCTGTCCGGCACAGTCGCTGTCCAGCCGTAGCAGACGGCCGCC
Organism: Aquisalimonas asiatica; assembly: GCF_900110585.1. Lineage (NCBI taxonomy): Bacteria > Pseudomonadati > Pseudomonadota > Gammaproteobacteria > Chromatiales > Ectothiorhodospiraceae > Aquisalimonas > Aquisalimonas asiatica. Next base: position 377,061 of record NZ_FOEG01000004.1, read on the forward strand.
GCCCGGTAGCGCCGTGTTGGCGAGTATGGCGGTCAAGCGGCCTGATGGACGGTCACGCCGCCCACGAGCGTTCTTGCCACGCGCCCCGTCAGCTCCCAGCCCAGCATCGGCGTGTTGTGTCCGCGGCTGCGCATGGTGTCGGTGGTGAGCCACCAGGGCGCTGCCGGATCGACAATGCAGAGGTCCGCTGGGGCGCCGGGCTGCAGTGTACCGGCCGCGAGCCCCAGGGCGCCCGCCGGGCCGCTGGTCACCCGGGCGATGGCGTCGGGCAGGGGCAGGAGGTTCTCGTCGTGGAGCCGCAGCGTCAGGGCCAGCAGGGTGTCCAGACCCGAGATCCCCGGTTCGGCGGCGACGAAAGGCGCCGCCTTGGCATCCGCGTCGTGGGGCTGATGATCCGAGCACACCGCCTCGATGGTGCCGTCCGCCACGGCCTGGCGCAGGGCGGCGCGATCGCCATCCCCCCGCAACGGCGGCTGGACATTGCACAGGCTGGCAAAGCCGCTGACGTCCATCTCGGTCAGAAACAGCTGATGCATGGCCACATCGGCGCTGACCGGCAAGCCTTCACGCCGTGCCCGGGCAACCATGGCGGCGCCCCTGGCGGAGGACAGCCGGTTGAAGTGCACCCGTGCACCGGTCTCTTCCACCAGGGCCAGGGCAACGGCCAGGGCCGTGGTTTCCGCCGCGACCGGGATGCCGGCGATGCCCAGCCGGGTGGCGACCCAACCCTCGTGCATGGCACTGCCGGAGGTCAGGTCCGGGTCCTGGGGGGTGAGCATGACCGTGATGCCGTAGGTCGCCGCATACTCCAGCGCGCGCCGCAGGACCAGGCGGTTACCGACCGGGCGGCCGCCGTCGCTGACGGCAACGCAGCCTGCACGGGTGAGCGCGGCCATCTGGCTCAGGTGCTCGCCGTCCAGTCCGGCGGTCAGGGCGCCCAGGGGAGCAAGATGGCTGGCCTGCGCCTTCTCGGCCTGTCCCTGGACCAGCTCGAGCACGGCGGTGCTGTCGATCACCGGCTGCGTTGCGGGGGAGGCACAGACGGTGGTGATGCCGCCCGCGGCCGCGGCCCGGAGTTCGTGGACGATATCCGCCTTGTGCTTTGCTCCCGGTTCACGCAGGTGCGCTGCCAGGTCCACCAGGCCGGGAAGGATCAGGCTGCCGCCGGCCTCGATGGTCTCCCGGGGGGCGAAGCCGTCCGGCGCCGTATCCAGCCCGGCGATGCGCCCATCGACGATGTAGAGGTCCGCGACCCGGTCCACGTCCGCCGCCGGGTCGATGATCCGCCCGCCCCGGATCAGCGTGTTGCCGCTCATGCGTCCTCCTCGGCGGGCGTGCCGCGTCCTTCCAGGCACATGGACATGACCGCCATGCGCACGGCGATGCCGTTGGTCACCTGGTTGAGGATGACCGAGCGCTCGCCGTCGGCCACCGCGGACTCGATCTCCACGCCGCGGTTGATGGGGCCGGGGTGCATGACGATAGCGTCCGGCTTTGCCAGCGCCAGGCGCTCCCCGGTAATGCCGTAGAGCTGGTAGTACTCCTGTTCGCTCGGCAGCAGGGCCCCGCGCATGCGCTCGCGCTGCAGGCGCAGGGTGATGACCACGTCCACGTCACGCAGGCCCTCGGTGATGTCGTGGTAGACGTGCACACCCAGGCGCTCCACGTCCCTGGGCAGCAATGTGCGTGGCCCCACCACGCGCACCTCGCCGACGCCGAGACCGTTGAGGGCGTGAATCTGGGAGCGCGCCACCCGGGAGTGGAGGATGTCCCCGACAATGGCCACCCGCAGCGGCTCGAACGCGCCCTTGTGGCGGCGGATGGTGTACATGTCCAGCATGGCCTGGGTGGGATGGGCGTGGCGGCCGTCGCCGGCGTTGATCACGGCCACGTCGTCGCCCACGTGTTCGGCAATGAAATGGGCGGCGCCGCTCTCCGCGTGGCGCACCACGAACATGTCGCACTGCATGGCCTCGAGGTTGCGCAGCATGTCCAGCAGGCTCTCGCCCTTGGAGGTGGCCGACGTGGCCACATCGATGTTGAGCACGTCCGATGACAGCCGCTTGGCCGCCAGCTCGAAGGTGGTGCGGGTCCGGGTGCTGGCTTCGAAGAAGAGGTTGATCACGGTGCGGCCCCGGAGCAGGGGGACGGTCTTGATGGATTTCTCGATCACGCCCGTGAACGAGCCGGCGGTATCCAGGATGCGTTCGAGCAGGTCCCGCGGCAGTCCCTCGGTGGTGAGAAAGTGGCGCAGCCGCCCGTGTTCGTCCAGCTGAATGTCGCGTCGGTTCATGCGGGATCCTGAATGGTGAGTTCCAGGGGGTCGGGTCCATGCAGCTTGACCCGTTGCCCGTCGTTCAGGGTGATGCGCGTGCCCACCACATCGGCGGCCACAGGCAATTCCCGTTCGCCCCGGTCAACCAGCACGGCGAGCAGCACCCGTCGCGGGCGGCCGAAGTCGAAAATCTCGTTCAGGGCGGCCCGGACCGTGCGACCGCTGTAGAGCACGTCATCCACCAGGACGATGTCCCGGTCATCGACGCTGAACGGCAGGTTCGATGGCCGCACCTGCGGGTGCACGCCACGGGTGCCCACGTCGTCCCGGTAGAAGGCGATGTCCAGGGTGCCCAGGGGGGTGTCCGGCGCCAGTTCCCGGTGCAGGGCCTCCGCGATCCAGGCACCGCCGGAGTGGATGCCGATGATGGCGGGGGCGCCCACCCCCCGACGGTTCAGCTCCGTGCGCAGGTCGTCGCTCATCTGCCGTACCAGCGTATCCACGGAGGCAAGTGTCGTCATGGGGATTGGTCCGCCAGCCAGGTTTCGAGAATGATGCAGGCCGCCATGCTATCAACTGCAGGGTCCGGGCCGCGACCGTGGCGGCGCCGTTTGCCGGTCTCGGCCAGCCGTTCCTCGGCGGCGCGCGAGCTCAGCCGCTCGTCCACCAGGTGGACGGTGAGCCCGAACCGCCCCTGCAGCTGCCGCGCGAACCGCTCGGCGCCCTGGGTGACCGCATTGCCGGTGCCGTCCGCGTGCTCCGGGCGGCCCACGACCACGGCGGTGGGCTGCCATTCGCGGATCAGCGCCTCGATGCGCTCCCAGTCGGGGCGGCCTTCCGTCGGGCAGTCGAGCGTCACCAGCGGACGGGCGGCACCGGTGATGGTCTCGCCCACGGCGACACCGATCCGGCGGCGGCCGTAGTCGAAGCCGAGCAGGGTCGCCCCGGTCACGCGTGTCCGGCGTCCGAGGACAGCAGCGTGAGGTCGACCCCGAGCAGTGCGGCGGCCGCCTGCCAGCGCTCGCCGGCACCCCGCGCGAAGATGATCTCCGGGTCGGCCGGGCCGTTGAGCCACGCGTTCTGGGCCAGCTCCTCCTCGAGCTGCCCCGGCTCCCAGCCGGCGTAACCCAGGGCGACCAGATAGCGTTCCGGCCCCTTGCCCTCGGCGATGGCGGCCAGTACGTCCCGTGAGGTGGTGACCGAGACCTGCTCGGAGACCTGCAGGCTGGAGTCCCACTGCTGATCGGGGCTGTGCAGCACGAACCCGCGCTCCCGCTGGACCGGGCCACCCATGTAGACGGTCTTGCCGGCGATCTCCGCGGTCGCCGGCGTGATGTCCAGGTGTTCCAGCAGCTCGCCGAGGGTGACGTCGGTGGGGCGGTTGATGATGATGCCCAGCCCCCCCTCGGTATTGTGCTCGCACATGTACGCCACGGTCTGATGGAAGTTCGGATCTTCCAGCGTGGGCATGGCGATCAGGAAATGATTGGTCAGGGATGCATGCTCGTCCATGGTGTCAGTATCCGTCACCCGGAGGTGCCTTCTCAAGCACAGTCACCTCGCCTCCAGCTCACCGTCACTGACGAACTCCCACGTGCGGGTGATCACGAGCTGATCCTTGCCGTCGAGCACGTCCTCGGGAATGGCGTCGAACGGGCCCGCGAGCTCGACCACGCGCTTGGCGGATTCGTCCAGCAACTGGTGCGGCGAGCGTTCAAGAAGCCGGACCTCCGCCACGCTGCCGTCCGGCTCCAGGGTTACTTCCACGATCATGCGCCCGGACAGGCCCTGTCGCCGCGCTTCGTCCGGGTAGTTGAGGTTGCCCACCTGCTCGATGCGCTCGATCCAGCTCTGCATGTACGCCGCGGCGTCGTGCGCCCGTGTACGCGCGTTGATGCGCTGCTGCGACGGGTAGCGTGCGTTCCAGTCGATGCTGCGGGAGGTGTCGGCGATGTCCCGGGCAACCTGTTCGTCGGCATCCACCAGGTCGCGGTTGGGGGCGTGGTCCGGTTGCGGCTCGTTCTGCTCCGGCTCCGGTACCGCTGCCGTCGCGTCGTCGGTGGTGATCGTGCGGGTGTCGTCGGCGGCCGGATCCGGGCGCTGCGTGGGGGCGGCGGAGACCAGATCGCTCATGTCCCGCGGGTCGGGCAGCAGCGAGCTTGGTTCGGCCGGCCGCATGGCCTCCTCGGCAGTCCCCCCGCCGTCCTGGTCGTCGGGCGCCAGGAAATCGTAGTCGTCCGGCGTTTCGTCCGTGGGTGACTGGGCCAGCGTGATCTCGATCAGAGGTGGCGTGTCACGCTCGCCGACGGGCATGGTGAAGCCGACGCCCAGTAGCACGGCGCCATGCAGGGCCGCCGCCATGAACAGCGTCATGCCGAGGCGGTCGCCGGGGCTGATGCGGGGCTTACTCATGCATGGATCTTCGCGGGTCGCGGGTGTCTCGGTTGAGTCGGCGCAGCAGACTGGCCGCTATCATACCATTGAGGCAGCCGAAGGCGACCGCCGCCGTCATCAGCACCGGCAACAGGGCAGGCAGTGCCGGGTGTGGCACCAGCCACAGCCAGGCCAGCAGGAACTGCCCCGACATGTGCGCCATGCTTGCCAGCAGACTCAGACCCACCGGGCCGATTCCCGGCAGCCAGCGTGCCAGGCCCAGCGCGGCAATGGCGCTGACTGCGCCGGCGAGGCTGAGAACGAAGGTCGGCGACAGGAAGGTGCCCACCAGCAGCCCCCCGGCGAATACCCGCAGGATTGCGACCCAGGCCGCGGCGCGCCAGCCGAACAGCACCAGCACGGTGACGACGACGATGTTGGCCAGCCCCGGGCGGATGCCGGGGATCGGGCTGGGGACCACCGTCTCGGCCACGTGGATGGCCACCGCCAGCGCAGCCAGTGCGGCGATGCGCAGGTCGTCCCGGTCTGGCGTGATATGGCGGTACACGGGACTCCCTGTGATTCGCTGACGGCCGGCGTGCCAGACGTCAGAATGTTTCGCCGTCCAGGCCGTGATCGGCGCGTCCGGTAATCTCGACCACCACCCGATTCGGCAGACAGACCGTGCTTGCGCCTGCCCGGGTCAGCCAGCCGTCACGGACGCACAGCTGCCGGGCGCCCGGGGACTCGGTCACGCGGATACGCCCGTCGGCCACCTGCAACCGGGTCTTGCCCAGGCGGCCGGTTACCGTGTGCTCGCCATCGCGGCGCAGATCCAGGGTTGTGACCACGTCGCCGTCAACCGAGACCCGGGCCGTCCGGCCGGTGTCCCCGGGCTGCCAGAGCAGCGCGTACAGGCCGGCGACGAACAGCACGGCAGCCAGCAGCAGCCCGCCATCGACGCGGGTCATGGCGCCTGAATGACCTCCAGCGCCGCACCGCTGTCGTCCTCCAGTTCCAGGCGCTCCGCCATGGGGGCCGTGGCGGTGATGGTGTTGTCCGCCGCGACCGCAAGAACGTCCCGCAGGCCCAGGTCCCCGGCGACCTGCGGCCACTCCTCGGGGCCGGCCACCAGCAGCGCGGTGGCCGCGGCATCCGCCAGGGCGGGGTCGTCGTGGATGACCGTGACCGACTCCAGGCCCTCGGCCGGTTCGCCGGTGTCCGGGTCGAGAACGTGGTGATACCAGGTGTCGTCGTACTGGAATCCACGCTCATAGCTGCCGGAGGTGAAGACGGCGTCCCCGCCGTCAACGCGCAGGGTGCCCAGCACACCCTGGCCCCCGGGGCTGCGTACGCCGATGGCCCAGTCCCGGTTGCCGGGGCGTCCGACGGTGATCAGATCGCCACCGGCGTTGATGATGCCGGCGCTGATCGCCTCCTCCGCCCTGGCCTCTTCGAGCACGGTCCGCAGCTCCGCCAGGGCAATGCCCTTGGCCACGGCACCGAAATCGAGCTGGAGATCGCGCCGGGCCACCTCCACGCGCCCGTCGGTGTAGCGCAGATCCGCGGCGCTGTGAGGGTCGTCCCGCCAGGCATCAATGGTGGACCGGGCCGGTGGGGCGGTGTCGGGCTCGGTGGCCTCGCCGTGGAAGCCCCAGTCCTCGATCAGCGCCCCGATGCCCGGGTCCATGCGGTAGCCGGTGCGCTCCGCCAGGGACAGGCCGGTCTCCAGCAGGGGCGCGAGGGCGTCCGGTACCGCGGCGTCACCACGTGCCTGCAGCTCGGCATTGAAGCGCGTGAGCTCACTCTCCTCCCAGGCGTGCCACTGTGCGTGACGCCGGGCGAGTGCGTCCTCGATCTCCTCCAGCAGGGCGTCGCCGGTGTCCTGTGGGGAGCCGTAGAGGCTGACCTCAACCACGGTGCCGAAGACCAGCAGGCGTTCGTGCTGAAAGTCCGGCTCCCGATCGCAGGCCGCCAGCAATGCGGCCAGTGTGGCCAGCGAGGCCGCTATGCGCGTGGCCCGGCGGGTATTCATAGGTCGGCGGCGATGCGGTCCAGCAACTGGCCGCCGATGTCGGTGCCGTTGATGGCGTCCAGCTCGCGCACGCAGGTGGGGCTGGTGACGTTGATCTCGGTGAGATAGTCACCGATCACGTCCAGCCCGACGAAGCGCAGACCGCGCTCGACCAGTGTCGGTCCCACCTGCTGGCAGATCCAGCGGTCCCGCTCGGTCAGTGGCACGCTCTCGCCGCGACCGCCCGCGGCCAGGTTGCCGCGAGTTTCACCAGCGGCGGGGATGCGTGCCAGCGCCGCATCCACCGGCTCGCCATCGATCACGAGGATGCGCTTGTCGCCGTCCCGGATCTCGGGCAGATAGCGCTGCGCCATGATGTACTCCCGGCCGTCACCGGTGAGGGTGTCGATGATTACCGAGGTGTTCGGGTCGCCGTGTTCCACCACGAAGATGGAGCGCCCGCCCATGCCGTCCAGCGGCTTCAGGACCGCCTTGCCCTGTTCGGCGATGAACGCCCGGATCCGGTCGCGGCTGCAGTCCACCAGCGTGGGCGCGCAGCACTGGGCGAAATGGGCCGTGAAGAGCTTCTCGTTGGCGTCCCGCAGCCCGGCCGGGTGATTGACCACGCGGGCACCTGCGGCCTGCGCGCGCTCCAGCAGATGGGTGGCGTACGTGAACTGGGCGTCCACCGGCGGGTCCTTGCGCATCAGAATGACGTCCAGATCCCCCAGCCGCACTTCCGAGGGGGCACCCAGGGTGAACCAGTCGGCGTTGTCGTCCCGCACGTCCAGGGGGCGGGCGCGACCCCTCGCCTCGCCGTCGCGGAGGAAGAGGTCGCCCAGCTCGAAGTAATGCAGCGTCCAGCCGCGCCGACGGGCGGCGAGCAGCAGGGCCAGGGACGTGTCCTTCCAGGGTTTGATCTGCTGGATCGGGTCCATGACGACCCCGAGGTGAATGGTCATGGTGCATGACTCCGTGCGGTGGTCGGAAGACCGGACTGACGTTCTCGATCCGGGGTGGCGACGGCGTTCACAGTTCTGCAGCGGAGAGCCTGCTAGCGTGGGCGAACACGATCCGGAACGCCGGTCCGCTCCACTTGCCGGTCTCCATCCTGCTAGCGCGTAACGGGCTCATATGTTACATAGACCCACACGACTAGGGAACGGAAGCCGCTCGGTGCTGTACTGCAGTGCCGGACACAACACGAAAGTCGGGGGAGTTGGTGGATAAGGAAACCAGTCAGAACGGATTCTCGGGCCTGAAGGTCATGGTCATCGACGACAGCAAGACCATCCGCCGTACGGCCGAGACGCTGCTCAAGAAGGAAGGCTGCGAAGTCATCACCGCGAATGACGGCTTCGAAGCCCTGGCCAAGATTGCCGACCTCAAGCCCAGCATCATCTTCGTGGACATCATGATGCCGCGGCTCGACGGTTACCAGACCTGTGCGCTCATCAAGCACAATCAGATGTTCAAGCATACGCCGGTCATCATGTTGTCCAGCAAGGACGGCCTGTTCGACCGTGCGCGGGGGCGGATCGTCGGTTCACAGGAATACCTCACCAAGCCGTTTACGCGCGATGAATTGCTGGGGGCAATCAAGCGCCACCTGACTCAGGCCGCATAGCCGTTTCGGGTGCGGCTCGGGCGATTACGGAGGTGTCCGTCGCGGGCCTCGGCATGGCGCGTGTCCAGCCGGCGATCCAGAGAAAAATGACCACGGATACGGGAGACAGTCCGAATGACCCGGGTACTCATTGTTGATGACTCGCCAACGGAGACGTATGTCCTCCGGGAAATGCTCGAGAAGCATGACTACGAGGTGAGTGTGGCCGAGAACGGCGAGGACGGCATCCGGCAGGCGCACGAATCGGCCCCCGACGTCATTCTCATGGATATCGTGATGCCGGGCGTGAATGGCTTCCAGGCCACCCGGAAGCTCAGCAAGGATCCGGCCACGTCGGCCATTCCCATCGTGATCATCAGCACCAAGGATCAGGACACGGACCGGATCTGGGGAATGCGCCAGGGGGCCCGCGATTACATCAGCAAGCCTGTGACGGAGCAGGAGCTGCTGGAAAAGGTTCAGGCCGCCCTCGGTGGGTGAGGCGTCGACGCCATGACCGGTACCGCCTTCGAACTGCTCACGGACCTGGAGCGCCTCGGGCGCGACCACGCCGCTGACCTGCCCGCGCAGGAAGAGCATAGCGAAGACTGGGTCGGTGTCGGTTTCCGGCTCGGGGGGCAGCGGTTTGCCTCCCCCATGGCGGAGGTTGCCGAGCTGCTGAAGTATCCGGAGCTGGCGCCGGTGCCACGCACGCGCCCCTGGGTTCGCGGCATGGCCAACGTGCGCGGCACGCTGCTTCCGATCATGGATCTCAACGGGTTCATGGGTGAGCACAACTCCAGCCTGACCCGGCTCAGCCGGGTGCTGGTGATTCCGATCGAGAACGCATATACCGGTCTGCTGGTGGACGAGGTGTTCGGCTTGCGGCACTTTCCGCGGGAGGCGCTGGATGGCGTCCCGGAGGACGTGCCCGGGTCCTGCGCGCCGTTCGTCACCGGCAGTGTGACGCACCACGGCGAACGCTGGCTGCTGTTCAGCATGCGTGCGCTCGTGGATGACCCGCAATTTCTGATGGTGGCGAGCTGACCGGGTCGGGTCGGGCTTGCCGGGCGGTACCGTGACGGTGGGCGTGACCGGGTCAACACGCCTGATGCCATGGAGTGCCGGCGGCGGATGACAGAGGCCGTTCACCGGCCCGGGGGCAGAATTTCACTGGAGGGACAGCACACATGAAAGGTGCGCAGAACACCGCGTCGGCGGAGCGTATGGGCAAAGCCGTGACCGTTCTCAGCGGGCTTGTCATCATCGCGATCATTCTCATGGTCGTGAGTTTCGCCTACACCGCCTATCACGCGCGCTACGACGCGGAGTACATCGAGCGGGCGGAAGCCGTTCGCGTGCTGTCGCAGACCGTTGCCAAGAACGCGTCCGAGGCCGCCAACGGGCGGACCGACGCGTTCTTCATGCTTCGGGATGCCCGCGACGAGCTCGCCGAGCACTACGCCGTGCTCACGGACGGCAACCCCGAGACCGGCCTGCCGCCCACGGCGGAGGTCAGTGAAGAGGCCGGCGAGCAGCTGGAGCAGGTCAGCCGGGCGTGGCTGCGCATCGATGGCCACGTGGCAACCATCATGGACCGGCAGGACATGGTCGTGACGGTCAACGAGCTGGCCGACCGCTTCCGCGTCTCGGTGCCCGAGCTGCAGCGGGTGGCGGAGGATGCCGCCACCGACCTCTCCGAGGCGGGTGCGCCGTCGGCCCAGGGGTACTACGTCGGGCAGCTGATGCTGCACAGCGAACGCATCCGTCGGCACACCGGCGACATGCTGCGTGGTGGTGTTGGCAACGAACTGGCTGACCAGCGCCTGGACCAGAGCAAGGACGATCTCCGGCTGGTGCTGGATTCGCTGCTGGGGGATGGTGAATTGCCGGTGCCCGCCGTGACCGACGACCAGGTGCTGGCATCGCTCCAGGACGTCGATGAGCGGTTCGGCACCCTGGAGCAGCAGGTGGACGAGATTCTCGCCGGGGCGTCGGACCTTTACCTCGTCCGGGATGCCGCCTCCGAGATCTTCAGCGATTCGCGCCAGATCGACGCGGCCAGTAACGGTCTGCTGGATGTCTACCGTGATCTTCCCGCTGCAAGGCCGCTGCAGGAGTGGTACGGCTTTGCCTTTGGCGGGCTGGCGCTGGCCCTGCTGGTGGCCCGTGGCTTCATGACCCGCGTTCAGGCGCGGCGGGAACTTGCGGCGTCGGAAGAAGAGAAGCAGCGAGCGGACGAGCAGTCGCGCAAGAACCAGCAGGCCATTCTCGACCTGCTGGACGAGATCCAGGGGCTGTCCGAAGGCGACCTGACGGTGCAGGCGTCGGTGGACGAGGCGTTCACCGGGGCCATCGGCGACGCCTTCAACGACGCCATCGAGGCGCTGCGCAGCCTGGTCACCACCATCAACGACACGTCGGTGCAGGTCTCCTCGGCAGCGCAGCAGACCCAGGCCACGGCCATGCATCTGGCAGAGGCCTCCGATCACCAGGCCCATCAGATCACGGCCGCATCGGCTGCGGTCAACGAGATGGCCGTGTCCATCGATCAGGTATCGAAGAACTCCGAGGAGTCCGCCGACGTGGCGCAACGCTCCGTGGAGCTGGCGACCCGTGGCGGCGAAACCGTCCGCCGGACCATCGACGGCATGGACTCCATCCGCGAGCAGATCCAGGAGACGTCCAAGCGGATCAAGCGCCTGGGCGAGTCGTCCCAGGAGATCGGCAACATCGTCGAGCTCATCAACGACATCGCCGACCAGACCAACATCCTGGCGCTGAACGCCTCCATCCAGGCCGCCATGGCGGGTGAGGCCGGACGTGGCTTCGCCGTGGTCGCCGACGAGGTGCAGCGGCTGGCGGAGCGCTCCGGTAACGCCACCAAGCAGATCGAAGCCCTGGTGAAGACCATCCAGACGGACACCAACGAGGCGGTGATCTCCATGGAACAGTCCACCTCCGGGGTGGTCAGCGGTGCGCATCAGGCGGAGGAGGCCGGCGAGGCGCTGCGGGAGATCGAAACCACCTCCCAGCAACTGGCAGGTCTGATCCAGAACATCTCCGAGGCAGCCGGGCAGCAGGCGCAGGCCGCGGCCAACATCTCCGACACCATGAACGTCATCCAGGAGATCACGTCGCAGACCTCGGCGGGGACCAACGAGACCGCAACATCCATCGGCAATCTCGCGGACCTCGCCAACGAGCTGCGCGAATCCGTTGCCGGGTTCAAGCTTCCTGACAACCGGGGTTGAATGCGGTGAGCATGGCGGCGGCGGACCAACAGCGTGGCGATCTCCTGCAGGCGAGCGGCCTGCCGGAGATGGACGACCGGCAGTTTGCCTGCTGGGCGTCGCTGCTGGAGCGCCGTACCGGAATGACCATGCCGCCGGAGCGCAAGTCGTTTCTCGTTACCAGTGTCGGGCTGCGCATGCGCGAGGTGGGTTTCCAGGACTACGACGCCTACTACCGTCACCTGCAGTCCGGTGTGGCCGGCAATCTGGAGTGGGCGGCGCTGGTGGACCGGCTCACGGTGCACGAGACCCGTTTCTTCCGTGATCCCGCGGCAGTTCAGTATGTAGCGGACACCGCGCTGCCGGAGCGCATCGACCACGGGCAGGACGAGCTCAGTCTCTGGAGTGTCGGGTGCTCCACTGGCGAAGAGGTCTACACCCTTGCCATGAGCGTCGCGGACGGGCTCGCCCGCCACGGCAGCACAGCGCGCTTCGGCGTGACGGGCACGGACATCAGTCTGCAGGCCCTGTCCGTCGGACGGTCGGGGGTGTATCCGGCGCGCCGCCTGCGTGATATTCCGCAGACGGCGCAGGCAGCCTTCTGCGAACCCGTGCCGGGCCAGAATCACTTTCGCATCAAGGCAGGGCTGCGCCGGCGCGTGTGTTTCGCCCAGATGAACGTGCTCAACGTGCATCAGGCGCGCCGCCTGCCCATGGACATCATCTACTGCCAGAACCTGCTGATCTATTTCGACTGGGCGAGACGTCAGGCCATTGTGGATGGGCTGGCGCAGCATCTGCGCCCGGGCGGGTTGTTGATTCTCGGTGCGGGGGAGCTGGTGCGCGGGCACCCCGAGCAGCTGGAACGGGTGACGGACGCGGGTGACGTGCTGGCGTTCCGGCGGCCCACGCAGTGAATCGCGGGTGCGGACAATGAGCAACGAGCACCACAACGACGCGAGCACCCTGGGCTGGGTGCGCAACGAACTGGAGCAGACGCTGCAGCAGGCGGCGCAGGCGTTGGAAGACTACGCCCAGGATCCCGGCGACAGGACCCAGCTGCGTTTCTGCGCCACCTATCTGCACCAGGTGTACGGCACACTGCAGATGCTGGAGCTCTACGGCCTGTCCATGCTCGTTGAAGAGATGGAGCAGGTGCTGGACGGCGTCATTCATGCCGAAGCGGATGAGCCAGGCGAGGCGGAAGAGACGCTCATGCGCGGAATCCTCTCCGTCTCCGGCTACCTCGACCGAATCCAGCAGGGGGAGCGGGACAGTGGCATCCTGGTGCTGCCGTTACTCAACGATTTGCGTGCAGCACGCGGGGAATCCCTGCTCACCGAGAACATGGTGTTCAGCCCGGATCTGCAGGACGATGACCAGTCGCCGGGTGACGATGCCCAGGTGCAGGCGTCCATTCGCGAGCTTGCACGGGAGCACCGCCACGACTATCAACGCGCCTTGCTGGCCTACCTCCGTGGTCAGGCGGTCCAGCCGAGCCTGGACCGGATGCAGGACATCCTTGATCGCCTTGACGCAGCCTCCGGCGACGGGGCCAGTGGCAGCCTGTGGTGGATCGCTGCCGGCGTTGTCGACGGGCTGCGTCACGGGGGGCTTGAAGCAACGCCAGCGGTCAAGAGCCTCCTGGGCCAGGTGGATCGCCACCTCAAGGCGGTGATCGCCGGAGGCGACGTGGCCGCCGATCCGCCCCGGGAGCTGCTGAAGAACCTGCTCTACTACGTGAGCCAGTCGGGGGAAGGTACGGAGCGGCTGGAGCAGATCCAGCGCCGGTTTGCACTGGCCGACTCGCTTCCTGACGATCAGGGCCGGGGGAAACACGCCGACACCGGCGGTTACCGCCCCGGTTCGGACATCCTGAAGAGCGTGGCCGATGCCCTGCGCGAGGACGTGACCAGCGTCAAGGACGCCCTGGATCTCTACGTGCGCGGTGAACAGCAGGACGCTCAGCGGCTCGCCGGCATGGACGAAGCCCTGCAGCGGGTGGCCGATACCCTTGGAATGCTTGGCCTGGGCGGGGCGCGCCGGACCGTCCGCGAGCAGCTCCCGTTCGTACGGCGGCTTGCCGAAGGCCAGCCCGCGGATGAGCCCGAACTCATGGAGTTCGCCCGGGCGCTGCTGTACGTGGAGTCCGCGCTGGATGGGCTGGCTGCCGCCGGTGACGGCACCGAGACCGATGACCCCGGTGAGGGCGACGATGCCGGTGTCGTGCAGGGCAACGACCTGTTCGATATCGAGTATCGCGCCGTCTACCACACCGCCATCCGTGAGGCGGTTGCCGACATCGGTGTCATCAAGGAGGCCCTGGTTTCGCTGATGGAAGAGCGCGGCGAGGTCTCGCTCGAGAGCATGGAGCCGGTGCTGCGCCGTCTTCAGGGTGCGCTTGAGATGCTGGGGCTGAAGCGCGCGGGCGGGCTGCTGGATGCCGCCGGGCGCTGCATCCGTGACGAGGTCATTGCCGCGGGGCAGCTGCCGTCCGAGGAGCGGCTCGACGCGCTCGCAGACGCCATCACGAGTCTCGAGTACTACCTTGAAGCGGTTCTGGAGAATCGGTCCGGGCGGGACAGCATCCTGGATGTCGCCGAGAACAGCGTACGCGTACTCGGTTACGGAATCGCCGCGGATGCGCCGCAGGGCGATGATACCGAAGGCGATGCCGACGCGGCTCCGGACGACGCACCGGATGACGCACCGGAGGCCGTCGACGACCGGTCGGAGGAGGTGGGATCCCCCGCTTCTGTCGATGCCGCCGCCGAGCCTCCGCGGCCGGCATCAGCGCCCCGGGGCGTCGACTTTGATATTGCGGTTGCTGCGGATGAACTTGACGACGAGATCCTGGAGATCTTCCTCGAGGAAGTGGACGAGTGCCTCGAGACCATTCGCGAGGCGTACCCGCGCTGGCGTCAGAACCCCGACGATACCGAGCCGCTCACCACCGTGCGCCGCATGTTCCATACCCTGAAGGGGAGTGGCCGGCTGGCCGGGGCGCTGCTGCTGGGTGAGCTGGCATGGTCCGTGGAACGGCTGCTCAACCGTGTGATCGACGGCTTCGTGGCACCCGGTGAGGACGTCTTCGCCGTGCTCGACGACGCCATTGCGTCCATACCGCTGTTGGTCGACGAACTCCAGGGCGGGCAGCCCACCCGGAACGATGTGCGGGAGCTCATGCGTCGCGCCGTGGCGCTGGCCGACGGGGCGGCGGAACCGCCTCCTGTTGCGGACGCCGCGGCCGGCCCCGACACTGCCGAAGCCGAAGCCGAAGCCGAAGCCGAAGCCGAAGCCGAAGCCGAAGCCGAAGCCGAAGCCGAAGCCGAAGCTGAGCCTGAGCCTGAGCCTGAGCCTGAGCCCGAGCCTGAGCCCGAGCCCGAGCCCGAGCCCGAGCCCGAGCCCGAGCCCGAGCCCGAGCCCGAGCCGGCGATGGATGCGGCGCTGTACGATATCTTCCGCAACGAGACAGCGGATCATCTGAACGTGGTGCGCGGCTTCCTGTCCGCGTGTCGGGAGACCGGGGACGGCACGGTCACCGATGATCTCCTGCGCGCCCTGCACACCCTGAGCGGCAGCGCGCGCATGGCGGACGTCAGCTCCGTGGCCACACTGGCGCGTGACATGGAGCTCCACGCCGCCATGCGTCACGACGAGAATCGCCCCCTTGATGACCACGACTGCGACTTGTTGCAGCGTGGCGCAGAGCTGCTGGACGAACTCGTCGTCGCGCTCGGCCGCAGTGCGCCGCTCCCGGACACCGCGCCGCTGCGGGATGAGCTTGCCGCCCTGGCGGTGGTGCCCGTCCAGCCGGACGACGATGCCGGGGTGCCGGATCCCGCCGCGCCGTCGGAAGCCGCCGCGGCGACGGATTTTGCGGCGGACTACGACGATGACGAAGTCGATCAGGACCTGGTCGACCTGTTCCTGGAAGAGGCCGACGACATACTCGGCTTCCTGGACGAGGCGCTGGCGCGCTGGGAAGAGGACCCGGAGCACGAGCGCTCCCTGGCCGAACTGCAGCGCTCCCTTCACACCCTGAAGGGTGGTGCCCGCCTCGCCCGTTTCGACCGGATCGCGACGCTGTGCCACGCCGTGGAAAGCCTGGTGAACGGGTTGGCGCACGGCCAGCTCGCGGCGGACGACGAATTCTTCACTGTCTTACGGCATGCCTGCGACCGTCTGGCCGGCATGGTGGCTGCCGCCCGTGCGCACGGTGACAGTGGTGACGCCGCGGAGGCGATCGCGCGCATCGAAGCATTGCAGGCCAGTGCCGGTGTGGCGCAGAGCGATGCCATCGCCGCCGAGGAAGGCGCGGATCGCGAACTCATCGACGTCTTCCTGGAAGAGGCTGCCGAGATTCTGCAGACCATCGAGGCGTCCCAGCAGGCCTGGATGGATGCGCCGGACGACATGGAGCGGCTGCGGGATCTGGAACGGGCGCTGCACACCCTCAAGGGTGGTGCCCGGATGGCGGGCTACCGGCCTGTCGCCAACCTGAGCCACGCCATGGAGACACTGCTGGTGCAGGTCCGGGATGGCGCCGTGCCCGCGGATAATGCCTTGTTCGAGCTGCTGGAACGCAGCCATGACCGCCTCTACCGTCTGCGCGAGCAAGCCGAACGGGGCGTGCCCCTGGAAGACGCGGACGACCTGCTCACCGAGATCGCGGCCCTGCAGGCGCGCGAACCGGCAGAGCCGCAGCCGCCCGCGCCGACCGACGACGCCCATGACCGGGTCGAACCCCCGGCCGTCCAGCGGGATGAGGACACTCCCGCCACAGGGGGTGATCAGGTGCGCGTGCGCGCGGAGCTGCTCGACCAGCTGGTCAGCCATGCCGGCGAGGTCAGCATCTACCGGGCGCGACTCGACCAGCAGATCGGCGCCGTGCGCTACAACCTGGGCGAGCTGGGACAGACGGTGCACCGGCTGCGCGATCAGCTGCGTACCCTGGACATGGAAACCGAGGCACAGATTCTCTACCGGTACGACCGCGAGGACGGGGGGCCACTGGCGCGCACCGCGGAGGAGGGCAAGGCGGATGACGACGCCTTCGACCCCCTGGAACTGGATCGGTATACCCGCATGCAGGAGCTCTCGCGGAGCCTGGGCGAGTCGGTGAACGACCTGGCCAGCATCGAGTCCCTGCTGGACCATCTGGCACGCGAGTCCGAGACCCTGCTGCTGCAGCAGTCGCGGGTCAATACCGAGCTGCAGGACGGGCTCATGCGAACCCGCATGGTGCCGTTCTCCAGCCTGGTGCCGAGGTTGCGCCGGATCGTGCGTCAGACCGCGGCCGAACTCGGCCGCAAGGCGCAGATCCGGGTCCAGGGCGCCCAGGGCGAGATGGACCGTACCGTGCTGGATCGCGTGGTGGCTCCGCTGGAGCACATGTTGCGCAACGCCGTCGCCCACGGCATTGAAACGCCGGAGCGGCGACTGGCCGCGGGCAAGTCCGAAGTGGGTCAGATCACGCTCAGCCTGGATCGCGAGGGCGCCGACGTGGTGCTCCGGGTCGCTGACGATGGCTCGGGCATGGACCTGGACGCCATCCGTCGCAAGGCGCTGGAGCGCGGCCTGCTGCACGACGAAGCGGAGCTGACGGATCGGGAAACCATGCGGTTCGTCATGGAGCAGGGCTTCAGCACCGCGGCCGAGGTGACGCAGGTTGCCGGGCGCGGTGTCGGCATGGACGTGGTCAACGCGGAGATCAAGCAGCTCGGCGGTGCCCTGGACATCGACTCCGAGCCGGGCGCGGGCACACGCTTCACCGTGCGTCTGCCCTTCACTCTGGCCATGAATCAGGCGCTGCTGTGTACGGCCGGAGAGCAGGTCTACGCCATTCCCCTGACCAGCATCGACGGTGTTGTCCGCGTCACCCGGGACCAGATGGAGACCTACCTGGCCCAGGGCGGTGATGCCGTCTATCACTACGCGGGGCAGGACTACCAGGTGACCGCCCTGGCCCATCTGCTGGGCGACGGTGAGCCCAACCTCGCCGGCCACCCCGGCCGCATTCCCGTGGTACTGCTGCAGAGCGGCGATCACCGCCTGGCCATGCAGGTGGACGGCCTGATCGGCTCACGGGAGATCGTGGTGAAGTCCGTGGGGCCACAGATCAGCACCGTCCCCGGTATTCACGGTGCCACCATTCTGGCGGACGGCCGTGTCGTGCTCATTCTCGAGATGGGGGCCCTGATGCGCCAGGGCACGGCGCCGGAGGCGGAGCAGGCGGAGGCCGAACCGGCTGACGCCGATACCGCCGTGGAGACGCCCGCCGACGCCGAACCGCTGGTGATGGTTGTGGACGATTCCATTACCATGCGCAAGGTTGCGGCCCGCCTGCTCGAGCGTCACCGTATGCAGGTGGTGACCGCCAGTGACGGTGTCGATGCCGTGTCCAAGCTCCAGGACGTCGTGCCCGACGCCATGGTGCTGGACATCGAGATGCCGCGCATGGACGGCTACGAGCTTGCGACCCACATGCGCAACGACGCGCGCCTGAGCGGGGTGCCCATCGTCATGGTGACATCGCGCACGGGCGACAAGCACCGGCAACGCGCCCTGGAGATCGGCGTGGATCGTTATCTGGGCAAGCCCTACCAGGAATCCGAGTTGCTGGGGAATCTGGGCGAGGTACTGACGCAGGACCATGGCGGCGACTGACACTTCATCACAGCCGGGGCGTGCTCCGGTTCAGGTCGGGCTGATCGGCACCGCCAGTTCCGCCCGCGCGACGCTGTGCGAGGGCCTGGTTCAGCACGGGCTGGCGGTGATGGCCCAGAGCGACCTGGTCAGCGTGGCCACGGAGCCGTTGCAGGGGGATGTGCAGGTTCTCCTGGTGGATCTGAACGGCGCCAGTGATGCGGACCTCGACGCCCTGGACCAGCTCATGGAGCGGGACGACCTGCCTCCGGTGCTGTTCAATGAAGACGCTCCCGAGCAGCATCAGGCGGTCTGGATGCGGCGGCTCGCCGGCAAGCTCAGGGCCATGGCCGGGGCCGTGTCGGATGGTGAGGCCGCGCCCGCGGGGCCGCCGGTTTGGGTTCTCGGTTCCTCGTTCGGTGGGCCTGAGGCCGTGAAACGGTTTCTCGAGACGGTCACCCACGTGCCGGAGGCCGTGTTCATCCTTGTCCAGCATATCGGTGACGGCTTCGTCGACCTGCTGGCGGCGCAGCTCAATCGCTCCACCCCGTTCCGCGTCGAGTCCCTGGCCAACGGCATCGTGCTGCGGCCGGGCCGTGTGTACGTCATGCCCGTTGACCACGTCCTGCACCTGACAGACGCCGACGAGGCCAGACTGGTGCCGGAGGTGGGCGCCGACCACAGTTACAGCCCCAATATCGATGCCGTCCTGACGGCCGTGGCCCGGACCTACGGGCCACGCTCGGGGGCGATCATTTTCAGTGGCATGGGCGATGACGGCGCCGCCGGTGTGCGCGCCATCGCCGCATCGGGCGGCGAGGTCTGGGCCCAGGATGCGGGCAGTTGCGCGATCAGCAACATGCCCGACTGTGCGGCGGCCACGGGCGTGGTGACCCGGCGCGGCAACCCCGAGGAACTGGCCGGCGCCCTGGTGCAGTATCTGCGCTCCGAGGACGCGCCGCCCAACGCCGTATGACCGGGGGCGCGGAGCGCAGTGCCCGCGCCGAAACGAAAAGGATGTGTTCATGCCCGAATCCGATGGCGCGATCCGCAGTCTGTTGCTGCCCCTGGACGATGCCTACCTGCTGCTGCCCGGCACGGTCGTGGCGGAGGTCGTGGGGTACACCACTCCGCAGCCGCCGGCCCTGGACGGGGCGCCGGAATGGCTGCTCGGCACCGTGGCCTGGCGCGGACAGCAGGTGCCCTGCGTTGCCTTCGAGGCGCTGAACGGCCAGACGCTAGGTGCCCCGGGGACGCGGGCGCGAACGGTTGTGCTCAAGGCGCTCGGTTCGCGGTCCGGCATGCCCTACATCGCCCTGCGGACACGGGGTATTCCGCGGCTGATCAACGTCGAGCGGGACGGCATCGAGCCTCTGGATGAACCGGACGCCCTCGGTCCGGCGGTGCGGGAAGCGGTGCTTGCCCATGGCGAGCCTGCGCTGATTCCCGACATGGACTACCTGGAGACCCAGACCCACCGGTTGCTCGGCGACTGACATGCGCGTGCCCAGAATTCACGTCGCCGAGACGCTGGAAGAGGGCCGGGAGCTTCTCCTCGAAGGGGCGGCCGCCAACCACCTGAGAGTGCTGCGCGTGCGCAGCGGGCATCCGCTGGTGGTCTTTGACGGCCACGGGGTCAGCCACGACGCCGAGCTGTGCACCATGGAACGGCGCCGGGCCACGGTGCTGCTCGGTGCGCGCCGGGATGAGCCGGCCGAGTCGCCGCTGCCGACCGTCCTGATCCAGGGGGTGAGCAAGGGCGACCGCATGGACTGGGCGATCCAGAAGGCGGTGGAGCTGGGGGTCACGCAGATCGTGCCGGTCCTCACCGCCCGCAGCGTTGCCAACACCGATACGGACCGGCTGCGCAAGAAGGACGCGCACTGGCACGGGGTCATGGTGAGCGCCTGCGAACAGTGCGGCCGCAGCGTTCTGCCGCGACTGGAACCCGTGCAGCGGCTCATGGATTGCTGGGAGACCCTGCCCGGCGGTATGCGGCTGGTGCTGCATCCGGACAACGGTCAGCGCCTCGGTGAGCTTACTGCCCCGGGCAGCGAAGGCTGCAGCCTGCTCGTGGGGCCTGAAGGGGGCTTGAACGAACAGGAGCTGACCGCCGCCCGCGGGCAGGGGTTTGCGCCGGTGCGTCTCGGGCCGCGCGTTCTGCGGACCGAGACGGCGGGCGTGGCAATGCTGGCCGCCCTGCAGGCGCTCTGGGGTGATCTGGCCTGAGGGCCTCAGTCGCGGGTGGCGATATCGATGCCCTCGGTGGCCACCGTGGCCAGGTGGTCGATCTGCTCCTCGGTGATGACATACGGCGGCATGAAATACACCACGTTGCCCAGCGGGCGGAGCAGCGCCTCGCGGGTCAGAGCGTGCTGGTAGACGCGGATGCCGCGGCGTTCCTGCCACGGGAACGGGTCCCGTGCTGACTTGTCGCGTACCATCTCCATGGCCAGCACCATGCCGTGCTGGCGGATCTCCCCCACGTGCGGATGGTCTTCCAGATGGGCGACCGCCCGGCGCATGTGGGCTGACAGCGCCCGGTTGCGGGTGATGACGTCGTCGTCCCGGAAGATGTCCAGGGTCGCCAGCGCCGCACGGCAGGCAATGGGGTTGCCCGTGTAGCTGTGGGAGTGCATGAACGCCCGCAGCGTCGCGAAATCGTCGTAGAACGCCTCGTAGACGTGGTCGCTGGTCATTACCACAGCCAGGGGCAGATAGCCGGCGGTCAGCCCCTTGGAGAGCAGCAGGAAGTCCGGGACGATGCCGGCCTGCTCGCAGGCGAACAGCGTCCCCGTGCGGCCGAACCCGGTGGCGATCTCGTCGGCGATCAGATGGATCCCGTGCCGGTCGCAGGCCTCGCGCAGCAGCTCCAGGTAGACCGGGTCGTACATGCGCATGCCGGTGGCGCACTGGAGCAGGGGTTCGACGATCACCGCCGCCGTTTCGTGGGCATGCGCCTCCAGTGCCGCCTCCATGTGGGCGAACATGCGCCGGCTGTGCTGTTCCCAGCTTGTGTCCGGGTCCCGGTGGAAGCAGTCGGGAGAGGGCACGGTGACCGCCTCCATCAGCAGCGGTTTGTAGGTCTCCTTGTAGAGCGCCACATCGCCCACGCCCAGGGTGCCGAGCGTCTCGCCGTGGTAACTCTGGGTGAGTGTGATGAACTTGGTCTTGTTCGGATTGCCGCAGTTCTTCCAGTAGTGGTAGCTCATCTTCAGCGCCACCTCGACGGCGCTGGAGCCGTTGTCGGTATAGAAGCAGCGGCTCAGGGGGGCGGGCGTGATCTCCACCAGGCGTTCCGACAGCTCCACCACCGGCTCGTGGGAGAAGCCCGCGAGGATGACGTGCTCAAGGCTGTCGATCTGGTCTTTCAGCGCGGCATTGATGCGCGGGTTGGCGTGCCCGAACAGGTTCACCCACCAGGAGCTGATGGCGTCGATGTAGCGGTTGCCGTCGAAATCGTGGAGCCAGACGCCCTCGCCCCGCCTGATGGGGACCAGGGGCAGCCATTCGTGGTCCTTCATCTGGGTGCAGGGGTGCCAGACGGCGTTCAGGTCGCGCGCGATGACGTCGCGGTTGCTCATGGTGCTGCTCCACGCTGCGGGTTCAATGGCCGTAAACGAAAAACGCCTCCTCGGGTTTACAGCCCGAAGAGGCGTTCGACCTTACCGTCACCGTGGAGGCGGATCAATCCGCGGCGGCGGCCTTCTGCTTCTGGGTCAGCCCAAGGTTGTTCCAGATGGTCTCGGACGCCTTGGCCTGGTTCAGCGTGTAGAAGTGCAGCCCCGGCGCGCCGGCATCCAGCAGGTCGGCGCACATCGCCGTGACCACGTCGATGCCGAAGGCCTGCATGGATTCCTTGTCGCCCTTGGCGTCGTACGCTTCCAGGCGCTTGCGCAACCAGCGCGGAATGTCCGCACCGCACATGTCGGAGAAGCGCGCAAGCTGCTGGAAGTTGACGATGGGCATGATGCCCGGAACCAGCGGGATGTCGATCCCCATCTTCTCGCAGCTCTCAACGAACCGGTAATAGCCCTCCGGTGCGAAGAAGTACTGGGTCATGGCGCTGTCCGCGCCGGCATCCACCTTGCGCTTGAAGTTCTCCAGATCGGAGAAGGCATCCTTCGCCTCAGGGTGGATTTCCGGGTAGCAGCCCACCTCGATGTGGAAGTGGTCGCCGTGCTCCTGGCGGATGAACTCCACCAGCTCGTTGGCGTACTTGAAATGACCCGGGCCGCCGCCGGTACCCGAGGGCATGTCGCCGCGCAGGGCAACAATGTTGCGGATACCGTTCTCGCGGTAGCGGCTCAGCAGCTCGCGGATGCTGTCCGGCGTCGCGTCGATGCAGGACAGGTGCGGCGCCACGTCGATGCCGGAGCGCTTCTGGATGTCCACTACCGTCTCGAACGTGCGCTCGCGCGTGGATCCACCCGCGCCGAAGGTCACCGAGAACAGGCGCGGCCCCAGCGCCTGCAGGCGCTCGCGGGTCTTGCGCAGCCGCTCTTCCCCGTCCTCGTTCTTGGGCGGGAAGAACTCGAAACTGAAAACCGGTGAGTGTTTCTTCTGGGATTCCATCTGTCACCCCCGTATTGCGGGAACCATCGCCGGACCGGCCGGTTGCCGGCCCGGCGATGCGGGCCGCCCGATCGCCGCGGACGGCGGTCGGGCGGGCCGAGGGACCGAAAGGCGGCCGCTCAGTACCGGTAGGTATCCGGCTTGAACGGGCCATTCACGTCCAGACCAAGGTAGTCGGCCTGTTCCTTGGTCAGCTGGGTCAGCTTGGCGCCCAGCTTCTTCAGGTGCAGCTCCGCCACCTTCTCGTCCAGGTGCTTCGGCAGAACGTAGACCTTCTTCTCGTACTTCTCGAGATTCTGGGCGATCTCGATCTGTGCGAGCACCTGGTTGGTGAAGGAGTTGGACATCACGAAGCTCGGGTGGCCGGTGGCGCAACCCAGGTTGATCAGACGGCCCTCGGCCAGCAGCAGGATCTTGTTGCCGCTGGGCAGGGTGATGTGATCAACCTGCGGCTTGATGTTGTCCCACTCGTACTTGCGCAGGCTGGCCACGTCGATCTCGTTGTCGAAGTGGCCGATGTTGCACACGATGGAGTTGTGCTTCATGCGCACCATGTGGTCATGGGTGATGACCTGGTAGTTGCCGGTGGCGGTGACGAAGATGTCCGCCTTGTCGGCGGCATCGTCCATGGTGACCACCTGGTAGCCTTCCATCATGGCCTGCAGGGCGCAGATGGGGTCGATCTCGGTGATCCACACGGTGGCGCCCATGGCCTTCAGGCTCTGGGCCGAGCCCTTGCCCACGTCGCCGAAACCGCAGACCACGGCGATCTTGCCGGCGATCATGACGTCGGTCGCACGCTTCAGGCCGTCCACCAGGGACTCGCGACAGCCGTAGAGGTTGTCGAACTTGGACTTGGTCACCGAGTCGTTGACGTTGATGGCCGGGAAGGGCAGCTCGCCCGCCTTTTCCATCTTCAGCAGGGAGGCCACGCCGGTGGTGGTTTCCTCGGACACGCCGCGGATCTGCTCCAGCTGCTTGGTGTACCAGCCGTGGTTGGTCTCCAGGCGCGCCTTGATGCTGTTGAACAGGGCCTTCTCTTCCTCGGCACCGGGGTGGTCCAGGAAGGAGGGGTCCTTCTCCGCCTTGGAGCCGACGGTCAGCAGGGTGGTGGCGTCGCCGCCGTCATCCAGGATGGTGTTGGCACCGCCGTCGAAATCGAAGATGCGGTGGATGTACTCCCAGTATTCGTCCAGGGTCTCGCCCTTGTAGGCGAACACCGGCACGCCGCTCTTGGCGATGGCCGCAGCAGCGTGATCCTGGGTGGAGTAGATGTTGCAGGAGGCCCAGCGCACTTCGGCGCCCAGCTCCACCAGTGCCTCGATCAGCACGGCGGTCTGGATGGTCATGTGCAGGGAGCCGGCGATGCGCATGCCCTTCAGGGGCTGCTTGGCACGGTACTCCTCACGCACGGACATCAGGCCCGGCATTTCCGTCTCGGCGATCTCGATCTCCTTGCGACCCCAGTCGGCAAGGCCGATATCACTGACGATGTAATCGTTCTGGCTATCTACGACAGCATTCATTGTTGCTGACTCCGATTCTC
Source organism: Aquisalimonas asiatica (assembly GCF_900110585.1). NCBI lineage: Bacteria > Pseudomonadati > Pseudomonadota > Gammaproteobacteria > Chromatiales > Ectothiorhodospiraceae > Aquisalimonas > Aquisalimonas asiatica. Next base: position 401,331 of record NZ_FOEG01000004.1, read on the forward strand.
TTCAGCGCAGTTTGTATGAGTAGGCATCCGGCTGAGCCTGGCAGGCTTGTGGCCTGTTGCAGCGCTCCTCAACCGGACGGCCAGCCGCGGTACGCGCGGTTGGCAACCCTCGCGCAATGCCCGCGGGCACTGCGCAGATACTGATTGCGTTACGCTCGCCGGGGATGGTTGGTCCCCGGCAAGTGTGCCACAACGGCTCAGAGGCCGGCAGCGTCCTTCAGGGCGGCGGCCTTGTCGGTCCGCTCCCAGGTGAACTCCTCGTCTTCGCGACCGAAGTGACCGTAGGACGCGGTCTTGGAGTAGATCGGGCGCAGCAGGTCCAGCGTGTTGACGATGCCGAACGGACGCAGGTCGAACTGGTCACGCACGATCTTCTCGATCTTCGCTTCGTCGATCTTGGCCGTGCCGAAGGTCTCGACCATCACGGAGGTGGGCTCGGCCACGCCGATGGCGTAGGAGAGCTGCACCTCGCACTTGCTGGCCAGGCCGGCGGCGACCACGTTCTTGGCGACGTAGCGCGCGGCGTAGGCAGCGGAGCGGTCCACCTTGGACGGGTCCTTGCCGGAGAAGGCGCCGCCGCCGTGGCGGGCCATGCCGCCGTAGGTGTCGACGATGATCTTGCGCCCGGTCAGGCCACAGTCACCCATGGGGCCGCCGATGACGAACCGGCCGGTCGGGTTGATGTGGAACTTGGTGTTGTTGTCGATCCACTTGGCCGGCAGCACCGGCTTGATGATCTCTTCCATCACCGCTTCGTGGATCTCGTTGTCGCTGACGTCGTCGGAGTGCTGGGTGGACAGCACCACGGCGTCCACACCCACGGCCACGTCGTCCTCGTAGCGCAGGGTGACCTGGCTCTTGGCGTCCGGACGCAGCCACGGCAGCTTGCCGTTGGCCAGCAGGGTGGCCTGCTGCTCCACCAGGCGGTGGGCGTAGTTGATGGCCGCCGGCATGTAGACGTCGGTCTCGTCGCAGGCGTAGCCGAACATGATGCCCTGGTCGCCGGCGCCCTGCTCCTCGGGGAGCTTGCGCTCAACGCCCTGGTTGATGTCCGGGGACTGCTTGCCCAGGGCGTTGATGAACGCGCAGGTGTCGGCGTCGAAGCCCATGTCGGAGGAGGTGTAGCCGATGCGCTTGGTGGTGGCGCGGGCGATGTCCTCGAAAGGCACGTTGGCCGTGGTCTTCAGCTCGCCGGCGAGCATGATCATGCCCGTGGTGGTGACCGTCTCGCAGGCCACCTTGGCCTTGGGATCCTGCTCCAGAATGGCGTCCAGCACGGCGTCGGAGATCTGGTCCGCCATCTTGTCCGGATGGCCGGCGGAGACGGATTCCGAGGTAAACATGTAAGACTTGCTCATTGTTGCTCCTCTCTATTGAGTATTCCGTAGTCAACAGTCGACGCGCGCCGCCGTGATGGCGGCGCACGCGTCGGCGTTACGCCTTGCGGAAGCGGAAAATGCCCCAGGCCAGGTAGCCATTGTTGCCACCGTCGACCCAGTGCTGCAGACCCGTCTTCATGCGGTCGATGTAGCCCTGGGAGATTTCCCCTTCCAGGCTGGCCTCGCGCCGCTTGGTCTCCTCCAGCACCCGGCCGTAATGGCGCGGCAGCTGGTGGGCGTGGTCCTCGTAGTCGATCTCCTCGAGGCCGTACTTCTTCGCCGTCTCCCGGTAGAACTTCGGCGAACCGAGCGTCTCCAGGTGGATGCGGTCAAGGATGGGCTGAAGCACGCCCTCGGGGCAATCATCCGCCTGCATCGGGTCGGTGAAGATCAGCACGCCGCCCGGCTTGAGCACCCGCGCTGCTTCCTCGATGACCTTCTCGCGGTTGCCGCTGTGCAGGAAGGAGTCCTGGGACCACACCACGTCGAAGTGGTTGTCCGGGTAAGGAATCTCCTCGAAGCTCGCGTCCAGCACCTCGATCATGTGCTCCAGGCCCACGGCGCGGTTCATCTCGCGATCGCGCTCGTTCTCCACCTCCGAGAGGTTCAGGGCCACGACGGGGCATCCGAACGAGGACGCCAGATAGCGGGCCGTGCCGCCGTAGCCGGCGCCCAGGTCCAGGACCTTGTGCTCCGGGGTCAGCTCGCCCAGCAGGTCGCCCATGTGCGCGACGGTGCGGCGGCTGGCATCGGCGATGGGTTCCACGTCATCCTCGTAGAGGCCAACGTGGATGTCCTCGCCGCCCCATACCCGGTGGTAGAAGCGGTCCGCATCGTCACTATTGTAGTACTCGCGTGCCGTGGCGACGGCACCGGTGTAGTTCTGGCTGCTCATTGTTCGTCCTCCACATACTTCTTCTCGGCGAAGTGGATGAAGAAGTCCGGCTCGCTCTCCCGGTAGGTCTCCTTGAAATCGCCGTAGGTCTGGATGTCCTGGAACCCGACCTCGCGCATCAGACGGCGCGCATAGGCCTTCCGCAGCGGGAACATGTTGAGGTGGTAAACGGAGTCATCGGGGAAGGCGTAGCGGAAGCGGGTCAGGCCAGGGTCCACGTACTCGGGGTAGACCGAGATGTCGTTGCCGCAGTAGTAGTACGTGTGCTTGCTGGAGTAGCCGTGATCCAGGATGGAGTCGTAGTTACGCTGGTCCAGGATCAGCACACCGTCATGGTTCAGCGCGGAATAGAACTCCGCCAGTGTCTTGCGGCGATCATTCTCGTTGAACAGGTGGGTGAAGGAGTTACCCAGGCAGATCACCGCATCGTAGCGGCCGTTGATGTCCCGGTTCAGCTGGCGCCAGTCGGCCTGGACCGTGCGCAGGATGTGTCCGCGCTTGCGCCCGTTCTCGAACGCCTTGGCGAGCATGTCGGCGCTGCCGTCGGCGCTCACCACGTCAAAGCCGGCCTCGATCAGACGGACCGAGTGGAAGCCGGTGCCGCAGGCAACGTCCAGGATCCGCTTGACGCCGCGCTCCTTGAGCGTCTGGATGAAGAAATCACCCTCGCTCTCCGCGCGACTGTCCCAGTCGATCAGGTCGTCCCATTTGTCGACGAAGCCGTCGTTGTACTCTTTCACGTAATGATCGGTATCGCGACATTCCTCGGGTTTCGGCCCGAAAGCCTGATCTTTACTTGCTGTCGAAGACATAGTGTTACCTCCCACCGTCCAGGGAAAAATGCGTGCAGCTGGCACGCGACCGGCCCGGGGTGTCAGGTGCCCGTACTTCAATACCTGAACCACGAATGGTCTGGATGCACGAATGCGTCTCCAAACCTGCTGGCTCGGCGAAAACAGCTGCACTGTTGCTGATCAGCCGCAATGGTGGTGTGCGGCCGGCAGCCTTCTTGCGGAACCCAGACGTCTGCTGAGCGTCCGCACTGGAAAAAAGTTGATTGTTTTTGGCCACAGAGCAGGACGGGGAAACCTGGTGATGCAGGTCATCCAGCTCCGGCAGCCCGAAGGACACGCAACGCGTCACCTTGCCGACGCGGTGCCTGGGTCGACGTACGAGTCGCCTTGTGTATGTGGCGAGCGTCCAGTACGCGACGAAAGGCAAATTCTCACTGCGCCATTGATTGCAGGTCTGGCGCAGTACCCCCCCTAACCTATCGTGTTCTGAGAGGATTTCAACCGTTGTAAACGGTGACGGCGGGGAAATGGCTGTCGGAGCCGGCGTATGGCGGCGCTTCCGGCTGTCTTGCCCGGGGCCGTGGATTTCGAGACAATTCACGGCTTTCAGCGTGCCCGGGAGTGCCCGGGTGGCTGTCGTCCACTTGCAGATCCGGAGACTGTCGCCGATGCCCTCTCGTCGTGAACTTGCCAATGCGATCCGTGCGCTCAGCATGGATGCCGTCCAGCAAGCGAAGTCCGGTCATCCCGGTGCGCCCATGGGCATGGCGGACATCGCCGAGGTGCTGTGGAATGACCACCTGCGGCACAACCCGGCCAACCCCGACTGGTGGAACCGGGACCGGTTCGTGCTCTCCAACGGGCACGGATCCATGCTGCTGTACAGCCTGCTGCATCTCTCCGGTTACGACCTGGGCATGGAGGATATCCGCCGCTTCCGTCAGCTCGATTCACGGACGCCCGGACACCCCGAGCTCGGCTATACGCCGGGTGTCGAGACGACCACCGGCCCGCTGGGGCAGGGGCTGGCCAACGCGGTGGGCATGGCGCTGGCGGAGAAGATCCTGGCCGCGCAGTTCAACCGGCCCGGTCACGAACTGGTGGATCACCACACCTACTGCTTCGCCGGCGACGGCTGCCTCATGGAAGGCATCTCGCACGAGGCCTGTTCGCTTGCCGGCACGCTGGGGCTCGGCAAGCTGATCGTCTTCTACGATGACAACGGCATCTCCATCGACGGCAAGGTCGAGGGCTGGTTTACCGACAACACGCCCGCGCGGTTCCGGGCCTACGGCTGGCACGTGATCGCCGACGTGGATGGCCATGACAGTGAGGCCATTGACGCCGCCATTCGCAAGGCGCGCCAGGAGTCCGACAAGCCCACGCTGATCTGCTGCAAGACCGTGATCGGTTTCGGCGCCCCCAACGCCTGTGGCAGCCACAGCGTTCACGGCGCCCCCCTGGGCGATGACGAGATCCAGGCCACCCGCGAGTTCCTCAAGTGGGACCACGGGCCGTTTGAAGTGCCCGATGCCGTCTACGAGGGCTGGGACGCCCGTACGGCCGGCGCTGCCGCCGAAGAGGCGTGGCAGCGCGTTCACGAGGACTACCGGCGGGCCCATCCGGAACTGGCGGCCGAGTTCGACCGGCGCATGCAGGGGGCGCTGCCCGCCAGCTTCGCGGAGCACGCCGACGATCTCATCCGCAAGGCGGCGGAAGACGGCGCATCCGTTGCCAGCCGCAAGGCATCGGAGATGGCGCTGGAAGGGTTCGGCCCCTATCTGCCCGACCTGGTCGGCGGCTCCGCCGACCTCACCGGGTCCAACAACACCCGCTGGTCCGGGTGCACCCCGGTGACCGCGGCGGACGGCGACGGCAACTACATTTTCTATGGCGTGCGCGAGTTCGCCATGACCGCAATCCAGAACGGCATTGCCCTGCACGGCGGTTTCATCCCCTACGGCGGCACCTTCCTGGTGTTCTCCGACTACGCCCGCAACGCCGTACGCATGGCCGCCCTCATGGGCCAGCGCAACGTGATGGTCTACACCCACGACTCCATCGGTCTGGGTGAGGACGGGCCGACGCACCAGCCCGTCGAGCACCTGGCCAGTCTGCGCATGATCCCCCGCTTGAGCCTGTGGCGTCCCTGTGACGCCGTGGAGACCGTCGTCGCCTGGCGCGCCGCCATCGAGCGTGCCGACGGGCCGACCGCTCTGGTGCTCAGCCGGCAGGGTCTGCCCCATCAGGAGCGTGCTCCGGACCAGATCGACGCCATTCGACGCGGTGGCTACGTGCTCCGGGACAGTGGCAGCGCCCCGGAACTGATCCTGATTGCCACCGGGGCGGAAGTGGGCCTGGCCGTGGAGGCCTGGGAGCAGCTGCAGTCCGACGGCGTTGCCGCGCGGGTGGTGTCCATGCCGGCGGTGGATGTCTTCGAGGCGCAGGACGAGGCCTACCGTGAGTCCGTGCTTCCCGCTGCCTGTGACCGGCGCGTCGCCATCGAGGCGGCGTCGGCCGAGTACTGGTACCGGTTCGTCGGGCCGCGAGGCCGTGTCGTGGGCATGCACGGCTTCGGCGAGTCCGCTCCGGCAGGCGATCTGTTCAGGCACTTCGGCTTCACTGTCGACAACGTGCTCGCACAGGCGCGCGCCGTGCTCGGTCACTGACGATGCTGCGCCTTGCCATCAATGGCTATGGCCGGATCGGTCGCTGTATCCTGCGCGCGCTGCACGAAGGCGATCGCCGGGACCGCATGAGCGTGGTCGCCATCAACGAGCCCGCGGACCTGGAGAGCATCGCCCACCTCACACGCTTTGACTCCACGCACGGCGCGTTTCCGGGTCGCGTGGAGGTGGATGGCAGGGACCTGGTCGTGGATGGCCAGCCGATTGCCGTCAGTCACGCCACCGATCCGGAAGGGATCAATTGGGGGGTCCACCACGTGGACCTGGTGCTGGAGTGCTCCGGCAGCTTCAGTCAGCGCGCCGGCGCCGAGCGCCATCTGGCGGCGGGCGCACCGCGGCTGCTGATCTCCCACCCCATGGCCGACGCCTCGGATGTGGATCTGACGGTGGTGCAGGGCGTGAACGCCAACGCACTGAAACCCGAGCACCGGCTGGTATCCAACGCCTCGTGCAGCACCAACTGCCTGCTGCCGGTGCTGCGGCTGCTGCAGGACTACGTGGGTATCGAGGCGGCCAGCGTCACCACCGTTCATTCGGTGATGAATGATCAGCCGCTGGTGGATGGCTACCACGCCTCGGATCTGCGCCGCACGCGCTCGGCGCTCGCCTCCATCGTGCCCGTCTCCACCGGGCTGGCCCGCGGGATCGCCCGGTTCATGCCGGAGTTGACCGACCGTATCCATGCGCAACACCTGCGCGTGCCGACGCTGAATGTGTCGGCAATGGACGTGAGTCTGCAGCTGAACAGGCGCGTCGAAGCGGCCGCCCTCAACGATCTGCTGAAGGCGGCCGCAGAAGGGCCGATGGCCGGCGTGCTCGGCTACAGCGACCGCGCACACGCGTCCACGGACTTCAATCACGACCCGCGCTCTGTCATCGTCGACGGAACACAGACCCGTGTCAGCGGCGATCTCGCGCACCTGATGCTGTGGTTCGACAACGAGTGGGGGTTCGCCAACCGGATGCTCGACGTGGCCGAACGGTGGCTCAGGGCGGCCTGATCGCGGTCCGCCGTCCGTCGCCTCTGCGCCGCGTGGGCAATGCCGGCCCGATTCACCGACCAACCGAAAGGAAGTGCCCATGTCCGTGCTCCGCATGACCGACCTGGACCTTGCCGGCAAGCGTGTCCTGATCCGGGAGGACCTCAACGTGCCCGTGGATGACGCCGGCCGGGTTACCGACGACACGCGCCTGCGCGCCTCCCTGACCACCATCCGGCACGCCCTGGATGCGGGCGCCAAGGTGATGCTGCTGAGCCACCTGGGGCGTCCGAAGGAGGGCCAGCCCGATCCGTCCGCCTCCCTGGCGCCCGTGGCCCTGCGCCTGGGCGAACTGCTCGGCCGGGATGTGCGGCTGGAAACCAGCTGGCTCGACGGCCTCACTGTCGATGACGGCGAACTGGTGCTGTGCGAGAACGTGCGCTTCAACGCAGGCGAAAAGGCCAACGACGATGGCCTGGCACAGCGCATGGCAGCGCTCTGCGACGTGTTCGTCATGGACGCCTTCGGCACCGCTCACCGCGCCCAGGCCTCCACCCACGGCGTGGCGCGCTACGCCCCGGTGGCCTGCGCCGGCCCGCTACTGGCCGCCGAGCTGGACGCCCTGGGCAAGGCCCTGGAGACGCCGGCGCGGCCCATGACCGCCATTGTCGGCGGCTCCAAGGTGTCCACCAAGCTCACGGTGCTGGAGTCCCTCTCCGGTGTGGTGGATCAGCTCATCGTCGGCGGCGGTATTGCCAACACCTTCATCGCCGCCGCCGGTCACCCGGTGGGCAAGTCGCTCTACGAGGCGGACCTGGTCGACGAGGCGAAGCGACTCATGGAGGCGGCACGGGCCAAGGGTGGCGAGATTCCCGTGCCCACGGACGTGGTGACTGCCAAGGCGTTCGCCGAGGACGCGGCGGCGACCACCAAGCCGGTGGCCGATGTGGCTGACGACGACCTGATCCTGGATATCGGCCCGGAGACCGCCCGCCATTACGCCACGCTGCTCAAGCAGGCCGGGACCATCGTCTGGAACGGCCCGGTGGGCGTGTTCGAGTTCGAGCAGTTCGGGGGCGGTACGCAGGCGTTGAGCGAGGCCATCGCGGCCAGCGAGGCGTTCTCCATCGCCGGCGGCGGCGACACCCTGGCGGCGGTGTCCCGCTACGGGGTGGGGGACCGGATCTCCTACATCTCCACCGGCGGCGGTGCCTTCCTGGAGTTCCTGGAAGGCAAGACCCTGCCGGCAGTGGCCATCCTGGAAGAGCGCGCCCGGACGGTGTGAATGGTCGCGGCTTGCGCCGCTCCTACGGAACGTCATGGCGTTGTGGGAGCGGCGCAAGCCGCGACACCACGTTGGCACGACCGGGGATCATTCGCCGGTCAGCAGCCGTGCCGCCTCCCGGTATTTCTCCGCCGTCTGCCGCAGGATCTCCTCCGGCAGCGTCGGCCCCGGGGCCGTCTTGTCCCAGTCCAGCGTCTCCAGGTAATCGCGCACGAACTGCTTGTCGAAGCTCGGTGGCGAGGTGCCGATGCGGTAGTCGGTTGCGGGCCAGAAGCGGGAGGAGTCCGGGGTGAGCGCCTCGTCGATGAGCGTCAGCCGGTCATCGGCATCGAGGCCGAACTCGAACTTGGTGTCGGCGATGATGATGCCGCGGGGCGCGGCGTACGCCGCCGCCTCCCGGTAGAGTCGCAGTGACACGTCCCGGATCTGCTCCGCCAGCGGGCGGCCCAGGGCCCCGATGGTGGCCTCGAACGCGACGTTCTCGTCGTGGTCGCCCACGGCGGCTTTCGTGGATGGCGTGTAGATGGGTTCCGGCAGCTGCTGGGCCTGCTGCAGCCCGTCCGGCAGGCGGATACCGCAGACTTCGCCGCTGGCCTGGTAGTCCTTCCAGCCGGAGCCGCTGATGTAGCCGCGCACGATCGCTTCCACCGGCAGGGGGCGGAGCCGGCGAACCACCACCGCACGCCCCTCGATCTGTGCCCGGTCGTCCGCATCGGGCACGGCCTCGGCAAGCGGCATCGCCGCCAGGTGGTTGGGAATGATGCCCCGCAGGCGGTCGAACCAGAAATTCGACACCCGTGTCAGCACCAGCCCCTTGCCCGGGACCGGGTCGGGGAGGACCACGTCGAACGCGGACAGGCGGTCCGTGGTGACGATGAGCATGTGGTCGTCGTCCACGGCGTAGATGTCGCGGACCTTGCCCTGCTGGATCAGGGGCAGGCTGTGCAGGGAGCTGGTATGCAGGCGCGCCGGGGGTTGCGTCATGGTTCCGTTCCATTGGCTCGTGCGTGAGTCGCGATGATACCGGAACCGCTGCAGTCAGCGCCAAGCCGGCGCGTGCGGTTCAGGCGTCCGCGTTGCGGATGGTCTGATAGGCGTCGAGCGCGGCCTGTCTGGATGCCTTGAGGTCGACAATCGGGTGGGGGTAGGTTACGCCCAGCGTCACACGGGCATCGCGCAGCACATCCGCGGGCGCCTGCCACGGCGCGTGGATGTGCTTCGCCGGGAGGGTCTCCAGCTCCGGCACCCACTGGCGCACGTAGGCGCCGTCCGGGTCGAAGCGCTCGCCCTGGCGCACCGGATTGAACACCCGGAAATAGGGCGCGGCGTCGGCGCCGCAGCCCTGGATCCACTGCCAGCCCATGCTGTTGTTGGCGAGGTCCGCGTCCACCAGCGTATCCCAGAACCAGGCCTCGCCCCGCTGCCACGGGACGCGCAGGTTCTTGGTCAGCAGCGAGCCTACCACCATGCGCAGCCGGTTGTGCATCCAGCCGGTCTGCCACAGTTCGCGCATGCCGGCGTCGACGATGGGTATACCGGTCTGCCCCGCCTGCCACGCCGCCAGGGCGGTGTCCCCGTCCGGGTCCCAGGGAAAGGCACGGAAGCGGGTGTCGATGGGGTCGTCGGGCATGCCGGGGAAATGGAACAGCAGGTGGTGGCCGAACTCACGCCAGGCCACTTCGCTGAGGAACGATTCCGCATCGTCGCCATCGCCACCCGGTGAATCGCGCGTGGCGGTCCAGATCTGCCGCGGGCTGATCTCGCCGAAATGCAGGTGAGGGGACAGCCCCGATGTCCCGGGGACGGAGGGCCAGTCACGCCGGTCGTCGTAGCCGCGCAGGCGCGCCTCCAGAAACGTCGTCAGCCGCTGCCAGGCGCCCGCTTCACCGGGCGACCAGACCGGCTCGAAGCCCCTGTCCCAGCGGATGGCCGGCAGTAGCCGGAGGTCATCGAGGGCGGTGGAAGCGGGGCGTGCGGCCGGTGCGTCCATGTCGGGAACCGGCAAGGGGCGATCCGGCGACGCCTGCCGCCGCAGGCTCCGCCAGAAGGGGGTGAAGGTGCGGTAGTGGCCGCCGTCGCCCTTGCGGATCTCCCAGGGTTCGAAGAGCAGGGCGCCCTTGTGGCTCTCGGCACCGATGCCTTCTTCCCGCAGGATGCGCTTGATCTGTTGGTCCCGTTCGATAATGGCCGGATCGTAGAGCCGGTTCCAGGCCACCGCGTCGGCACCCGTCTCGCGAATCAGCCTGCGCAGGGTCTCCAGCGTCGTGGTTCCGGTGGCAATGAGCAGCGGCAACCGGTGGCGGGCGAGCTGGTCCTGGAGCGCCGCCAGGCTATGATGAAGCCACCACCGGCTGGCGCCACCCGGTGCCCACGGGGATTCTTCATCGGGTGCATGGATATAGACGGGCAACACCGCGCCGGCAGCCGCCGCCGCGCTCAGGGCGGGATTGTCGTGCAGGCGCAGGTCGCGGCGGAACCAGACCAGCGTTGTCGTCATGCAGACTGGCGCTGGTTGTAGTGCGTGTCCAGAGCGCGTACGGCTGCGCCGGTGTCCTCGCCGTCCACGAGCGTGAACCGCTCGGCATGGCCCTGGAGAGGGGCGGTGTTGCCGGCGACGAAGACCGGCACGTCGCCAGCGAGCCGGTTCAGTCCGGCTGTGCCGCCGGTATCGCCGCCGGTCCACAGCAACACACTTTCGGCGCCGGTCTGGCGGGCGGCGGTTGCCAGCGCGTCCGTGTCCACGGCGCACCCCAGAAGCGCGGTCCGGAATCCGTGGTCGATCAGCTGCAGGCCCAGCAGCAGCAGCGGGATGTCGTCGGCGCCGGAGTCCGTGGTCGCCAGCAGGACCCGGGGCCCGGCCGCCCGGCGGCAGCGGTGATGCATGCGGGCACTCAGGACCGTGCGCAGCCAGCTGTGGAGAAAGGCGCGTGCGGCCTGGTCGTCGGCGCTGCCCCCGGGTGGAAACTGCCGGTACAGCGGCGCCAGCAGGTGGTGCTGCACCTGGCTCGGGGCGAACAGCGAACAGGCCTCTTCGTAACACTCCGACAAGGCCTGTTCGTCATAAACGGTCACCCCGGTGCGCATGCGCGTCAGCAGGGCGCTCCAGGTGTCCTCGCCCGGGTCCGTGGTCTCCGCCGTGGTGGCCGCCGCGTCCCCGTCGCCCTCGTCCAGCACCTGCCGCGCCTGGCTGATGGGGATGCCCCGGTCCAGCAGTACCAGGATCTGGTTGATGCGGTCGATGTCCCGTTCGGTGTAGAGACGGTGCCCCTTGGGGGTGCGCTGTGGGCGGATCAGCCCGTAGCGCCGCTCCCAGGCGCGCAATGTCACCGGGTTGACCCCGGTCATGGACGAAATCGTCCGGATTGGATATAGCCCCTTGCTCAACGCGCTGACTCCCTTTGGCCGCCACGGCCGGCCACGGTCCGAATGTATAGCTATTGTATCAGTTCATCAAGCGGTTGTTCCCGGCCGGCTGCCGGATCCGGGGTCAGCGACGCGCCAGTGTCTGGAAATGCAACGGGAAGGGGGTGTTGTCGTCGGGTGCCTGGTGGCGCTCGTCGATCACCTGCCAGTCGTGCGCGTCGAAGGCGGGAAACCAGGTGTCGCCATCAATGGCGGTGTGGACCCAGGTGAGGTAGAGGCGGTCGGCGCGGGGCAGGAACAGCCGGTAGATCTCGGCGCCACCGATGATCATGACTTCCCTGGCGTCCCCCGCCGCGGTGAGTGCGGCATCGGCGTCGGCGACGACGGTACAGCCGGGGGCCTGGAAGTCGGGGTTGCGCGTCATGACGATGTTGTGACGGTCCGGCAGCGGGCGGCCGATGGAGAGGTAGTTGCGGCGCCCCATGATCACCGGCTTGCCGCGGGTGGTGCGCTTGAAGTGGCGCAGGTCGTCGGGAATGCGCCAGGGCAGGTCGTTGCCCTTGCCGATGACGTGGTCGGGGGTGAGGGCGGCGATGAGTGAGATCATGGTGAATATCCGCTCCGCTGCGTTCGTGGGTCGACCTCAAACAAAGGCACGGTGGGGATCGGGTGCGCCGGTCATGGACCGTCTCCAGCCATGGACGGCTGGAGACGAGCCTACAGGGAGGTACTCGTGGCGTGTCCATGACCGGCGTACCCGATCCCCACCCCCCGGAATATGCCTCACAGCTCCGGGCGGGGAGACTAGCTGCTTCTCCCGGCCGCCGGGGATGCGTCCGGGGGCTCCGGGCGGGCAATGCGGTCACGGACACGCCAACAAGTACGTCCCTGTAGGCTCGGCATCGGCCATCCCTGGCCGATGACGGTCCGTGACCGCATCACCCGCCCGGAGCCTGTGCCTGCTACGATCCGTTGCCTGCGCCGGAACTCAAACCGCGACCGGCGCCTTGATGTGCGGCTCCGGGTTGTAGCCTTCCAGACGGAAATCGTCGTAGGTGAACGCGAACAGGTCGTCCACCGCCGGGTTCAGATGCATGGTCGGCAACGGGTGCGGTGTGCGTGCCAGCTGGGTGTCCGCCTGCTCCAGGTGGTTCAGGTACAGGTGCGCGTCGCCGAGGGTGTGCACGAACGCCCCCGGGCGCAGGCCCGTGACCTGGGCAATCATCAGGGTCAGCAGCGCGTAGGAGGCGATGTTGAACGGCACGCCCAGGAAGATGTCCGCGCTGCGTTGGTAGAGCTGGCAGGAGAGGCGGCCGTCGGCCACGTAGAACTGGAACAGCGCATGGCACGGCGGCAGGGCCATGTCGTCCACTTCCGCCGGGTTCCAGGCGCTGACCATGAGCCGGCGCGAGTCCGGGTTGCGGCGGATCTGCTCCAGCAGGCGGCCGATCTGGTCAATGCGCTCGCCGTTGGGTGCCGGCCAGGAGCGCCACTGCACGCCGTAGACGGGGCCGAGATCGCCGTTGTCGTCGGCCCACGCGTCCCAGATGCTGACGCCGTGGCGCTTGAGGTAGCCGATGTTGCTGTCGCCGCTGAGAAACCACAGCAGCTCGTGGATCACCGATTTCAGGTGAATCTTCTTGGTGGTCACCAGCGGGAAGCCATCAGTCAGGTCGAAGCGCATCTGGTGGCCGAACACGGACAGGGTGCCCGTGCCGGTGCGGTCCTCCTTGCGGAAGCCGTGGTCGCGCACGTGGCGCATGAGGTCGAGGTACTGCTGCACGGCCGCTCTCCTATGTCCTGTTGCCGGCGGTGGTGCCCTGGCCGCGGCTGTAAGCGAGGTACAGCAGTGCCGCGCCCAGGGCGACCATGGGCAGCGACAGCAGTTGCCCCATGGTGAACCAGTCGAAGGCCAGGTAGCCCAGTTGCTCGTCAGGCAGGCGCACGAACTCGACGATGAACCGGAAGCTGCCATAGAGCACCAGGAACAGCCCGGACACGGCCATGGTCGGCCGCGGTTTGCGCGAGAACAGCCACAGCGCCACGAACAGCACCACGCCTTCCAGCAGGAACTGGTAGAGCTGGCTCGGGTGGCGCGGGTCGGGCCCCATGGGCGGGTAGACCATGGCCCACGGCACGTCGCTCACGCGCCCCCACAGCTCGCCGTTGATGAAGTTGCCGAGGCGGCCGGCGCCCAGCCCGATGGGCACCAGGGGGGCGGCGAAGTCCGTCAGGCGCAGAAAGCCGCAGCCCGTGCGCCAGCTGTAGAGCCAGAGCCCGGCGAGCACGCCGAGCAGCCCGCCGTGGAAGCTCATGCCCCCTTCCCAGATGCGGATCAGCGCCAGCGGGTCGGTGGTGAGCAGGGCGGTCTCGTAGAACAGGACGTAGCCGATGCGCCCGCCCAGGATGACGCCGATGGCGCCGAAAACGAGGACGTCTTCCATCTGCTGCGGCCGGACCGGGCTGTCGTCGCGGCGCGCCCGCCAGCGGCCGAGCAGCCAGGCGCCGAGAAAGCCCACCAGGTACATGAGGCCGTACCAGTGGATGGCGATGGGGCCGAGGTCGATGGCGACCGGGTCGATGTCTGGATAAGTCAGCATGATTGGCGATCTTACCTTCCTGGTGGAGAGGTTGCAGCTCGTATGGCGCCCAGGCGGTGACTCGGTCACGGACCGTCATCGGCCATGGACGGCCGATGACGAGCAGCCGTAGGGTGGACCTTCAGGTCCACCCTACGGGCGCGTCACGGCCCATGGGCCCGTGTTACCACGCCGTGCGCCGCCTCGGCTACGGCGTACTCCACGCCGGTGCCACTCTGGTGAACAGGGCCTTGAGGTACCGACTCTCCGGGATGGCCGGATGTTCCGGGTGATCGGGCGCCTGCCCGCCCCGTTCCACCAGCTGCAGTGAGCGGTCCACGTGCCGGGCGGCGCCCAGGACTTCGCCCAGGAGCTGCTGTTCGTCCACGTGCGCGGAGCACGAGGCGGAGATGAGCACCCCGTTCTTTTCCAGCACCTGCAGCGCCAGCTGGTTGAGGCGGCGGTAGCCGGAGAGTCCGGCCTTCAGATCCTTCTTGCGCTTGACGAAGGCCGGCGGGTCGACGATTACGGCGTCGAACCGCTCACCGTCCTGGCGCAGCGCCTTGAGCACGTCGAAGGCGTCGCCCTCGACCCCGGTGACGTGCTCGCCGAGGCCATTGCGCTCCGCGTTGGCGTCCAGGGCGTCCAGTGCATCCGAGGAGCTGTCCACGGCAACCAGCGATTCAGCGCCGGCGGCGAGGGCCTGCAGGCCCCAGGCGCCGGCGTAGCTGAATACATCCAGGACGCGCATGCCGCGGACGTAGGGCGCGATCCGGGCCCGGTTGGCGCGGTGGTCGTAGTACCAGCCGGTCTTCTGGCCAGTGGTGGCCGGAACCGAGAAAGTGAGCCCGTTCTCGATGATTTCCAGTGCATCGGGGCCTGCGCCGCCGGCCCAGTCAACAGTGCTCTCCAGGCCCTCCAGCTCCCGGAGGGGGCTGTCCGCGCGCACCAGGACGTGGGCCGGCGCCAGCACACGCTGCAGGGCGCTGATGATGGCGTCCAGGGCGCGGTCCATGCCGGCGGTGTTGGGCTGGACCACGCAGGTATCGCCGTAGCGGTCAATCACCAGCCCGGAGAGGCCGTCACCGTCCCCGTGGACCAGGCGGTAGTGGGGCGTGGGGAAATGGCGCTCGCGCAGCGCCAGCGCCAGGTTCAGGCGATGGACCAGCAGGGACTCGTCCAGCCCGCGCTCCGGGTCGCGGCTGATCAGGCGTGCGCAGATCAGCGAGTGCGGGTTCACGTACGCCGTGCCCAGGGGGCGGCCGGAGTGGTCCCGCAGCGTGGCGTCCTGCCCCGGCTCGAAGGCTTTCAGGGGGGAGCGGGCGCTGTCCACTTCGTTGCTGAACACCCACAGGTGGCCCGCGCGCAGGCGGCGCTCTTCACCCTGCTTGAGGTAGAGGGAGGGGCGTGTCTGCGCCATGGTCTAAACTCTCCGCGGTCGTGCGTGGCCCTGCTGTCTGTGAGCCGGATGGCAAGAGGGCGGATTCTACGCGGGATGCTGGCGCCTTTGCCAGGTATCCCGTGGCTGACCTGCCCGCGCCGGTGTGGATGGTGCTATGCTGCAACACCTGTCGCCAAATGGCGTCGGCTTGCCTGTCGGGCGCCTGGCGCTACAATTTTCGGCCCTTCCGCGCCGTGTTACTGGAGAGTGTTGCGTGACTGCTGCTGCGAGATGCGTCGCCCTGGTGGCGGCACTGTTGCTGGCCATTCCCGCCATGGTCAGTGCCCAGGACCGTTTCATCACCGACGAGCTGGGTCTTGATCTGCGGACCGGTCCGGGCAATCAGTACCGCATCGAGCGCATGGTGCCGGCCGGTACACGGGTCGAGGTCATGGACGAGGCGTCCGGCTGGAGCCAGGTCCGCCTGCCCGATGGTCTCGAGGGCTGGGTGCTCACGCGCATGCTTACCGATCAGCCCAGCGCCAGGGTGCGGCTCAGCCGGTCCGAGAGCGCGCTGGAGAACGTGCAGCAGGAGAACAGCGAGCTCGAGGAGAGCCTCGCTGCCGCCGAAGCGCGCGTCGAGGAGCTTGAGCAGCGCCTCGGCACCAGCGAGAGCGAGCGCGAGACGCTGGAGCAGCGCATGGAGCAGGCCGAGCAGGGCCTCGATCTCTACGAGGAGAACGAGGAGCTCAAGAAGCGCGTCATTGATCTCCAGCGCGAGCTCCAGGACGTGGAGCAGGAGCGCGAGCGTCTGCGTGACCGTGACGACCAGCGCTGGTTCATCGTCGGTGCATCGGTGCTGGGTGCCGGTATCCTCGCCGGCCTGATTCTGCCGCACATGCGCTGGCGCCGACGCTCCAGCTGGGGTGGCGGCGGCCTCTGACCGACTCCGGGGGCCGCGTCCCGCTGCACGCGCCGTTTGCCCCCGGGAACAGGTTTATCCAGAATCCTCCCTGATGCAGGCGTTGTCGCAGCACGACGCATGTTCATGTGGCCGTGGTGTGCACGGCCGGTGACTCATCAATCCCGGGCCGCATAGCCGCGGCCCGATCGTACGGGAGATTCCACTCATGCCGCAGCAGCCGCCCGGGCTCATGCAGATGCTTGAAGAGCTGATCGCCATTCCGTCGGTGAGCAGCGTCAATCCGGCCTTCGACCAGGGTAACCGGGCTGTGGTCGAGCGACTTGGCGAGTGGTTGCATGGGTTGGGGTTTGCCGTGGAGATCCAGCCGGTGCCGGGCAGCGCCGACAAGGCCAACCTGATCGCCACCCTGGGACGGGGTGAAGGCGGCCTCGTGCTGGCGGGACATACCGATACCGTGCCTTACGACGACAGTGGCTGGACGTCGGACCCGTTCGTGCTCAGCGAGCGGGACGGGCGCCTCTACGGGCTCGGTACCTGCGACATGAAGTCCTTTCTCGGGCTCGTGGTGGAGGCGGTGCGGGACCTGCGTGCCGAGGACCTCAAGCAGCCGCTGGTGATTCTTGCCACCGCCGACGAGGAAAGCGGCATGACCGGCGCCAAGGCGCTGGTGGAGGCGGAGCGCCGACTGGGGCGTTACGCCGTGATCGGCGAACCAACGGGGCTGCAGCCGGTGCATCTGCACAAGGGCGTGATGATGGAGGCGATCCGCGTGCGCGGGCGCTCCGGGCACTCCAGCGACCCATCCTTCGGTAACAGTGCCCTGGAAGGCATGCACCGCATCCTGAACGACATCCTCGCCTGGCGACAGCAGGTCCAGTCCCGCAACGTGGATCGTCGCTTCGACGTGCCCGTGCCCACGCTCAATCTCGGCTACATCCACGGCGGCGACAACCCGAACCGCATCTGTGCCCACTGCGAGCTGCACATCGATATCCGGCCGTTGCCGGGGATGAATCTGGACGAGCTGCGCGGCCTCCTGGCCCAGCGCCTGCCGCGGGTGCTCGGGGAGACGGGGCTGGCGGTGGAGATGGAGTCGCTGTTTCCCGGCTTGCCCCCCATGGAGACGCCGTCGGGGTCGCCCATCGTGCAGGTCGCGGAGCAGTTGACCGGGTCAGAGTCCCGGGCCGTGGCCTTCGGCACGGAAGGACCCTACCTGCGCGATCTGGGCATGGATGTAGTGGTGCTGGGGCCAGGGGATATCGCCCAGGCCCACCAGCCGGATGAGTACCTGGCCGCGGACCGGCTGCAACCGACGGTGGACCTGCTGCGGCGGCTCATCCGGCGGTTCTGCATGGATGAGGCGGAGGTGCGGCATGCCCCGTGACGATACCGCCTTTGTGCAGTGGTTCCGGGGCAGCTCGCCGTACATCAATGCGCACCGCGGGCGTACCGTGGTGATCAGTGTCGGCGGCGAGGGGCTGCGCGGTGACGGCGCGGCCGCGCTGCTGCAGGATCTGGCGCTTCTCAATAGCCTCGGGCTGCAGGTGGTGCTGGTGTTCGGTGCCCGCCCGCAGGTGGAGGACCGACTGCGGGCCCGGGACGCGGCGCTGCAGTATCACGGCGGCTTCCGCATCACCGATGCGGCGGCGCTGGAGTCGGTGAAGGAGGCGGTTGGCGCGCTCCGGGTCGATATCGAGGCGCTGCTGTCCATGGGGGTGGCCAACTCCCCCATGGCGGGTTTCCGCCTGCGTGTCGCCTCCGGCAACGTGGTCACCGCGATGCCGCTGGGGGTGCGTGATGGCGTCGACTATCAGCACACCGGCGAGGTGCGCCGGGTGGATACCGATGCCGTCCGGGAGCGGCTGGCCGCCGGCAGCGTGGTGCTGGTGCCGCCGCTCGGGTATTCGCCCACCGGGGAGGTGTTCAACCTGGTCGCCGAGGACGTCGCTCTGCAGGTGGCCACGGCGCTGGCGGCGGACAAGCTGATCTACCTGACCGAAGGCCAGGTGCTCCTGGACGACGCCGGTGCGCTGATCCGGGAGCTCGATCTGCACCAGGCCGTGCGGCAGCTGGACGCCTTGCGGGCCAGTGCGGCGGCCGATGCCCCGGCCGTCCGGCTTCTCCACGGTGCGGTGCGGGCGTGTCGCCAGGGCGTTCAGCGCGTGCACCTGGTGGATCGCCAGCGTGACGGCGGCATGCTGCTGGAGCTGTTTACCCGTGACGGGGTCGGCACACTGGTGGCGGGGGATCCGTTCGAACGGCTGCGTGCAGCGACCGTGGACGACGTGGGCGGCATTCTGGAGCTGATCGAGCCGCTGGAGCGAGAGGGCGTACTGGTCCGCCGCTCCCGGGAAGACCTGGAGACCCGTATCGGCGAGTACGTGGTGGTGGAGCGCGACGGCATGATCATCGCCACGGCCGCGTTGTCGTCGCACCGCAGTGCGCGCATGGCCGAGCTGGAGTGTTTCGTGATCCACCCCGACTACCGCGGCGGCAGCCGGGGCGACGGTCTGCTGCGCCATGTGGAGCGGGAGGCGCGGACCCACGGCGCGGATCACCTGTTCGTGCTCACCACCCGCACGGCCCACTGGTTCCGGGAGCGCGGGTTCGAACCGGCGCGCCTGGAGGACTTGCCGGTGGAGCGTCAGGCGCTCTACAACCTCAAGCGGCGCTCACAGGTCTACATCAAGCCCCTGCGCAGCACCTAGCGGCTGCCGACGGGTCAGGAGTCGTCGGTGAGCTCGTCCGGCAGGGATTCCCGGATGTCGTCCGGGGCCGGATCCGGGGCGCTGTCCGCGGCGTCGGTGTCAGGGGCATCGGTGACGCCGGGGCGGCCGCGACCCATGGCGGCCAGTTCCCCCAGCGCCTCCATGGCGGGGGCGCTGCCGTTACCCGCGGCGCGGCGGATCCATTCCAGGGCGCGGTCCTCGTCGCGCTGGACGCCCTGGCCCTCGTAGTACATGTAGCCGATGGTGTACTGGGCATCCGGGTTGCCTGCTTCCGCTTCGGTGATCAGGCGCTCGAACGCGGTGCCGTAGTCACCGGCGACATAGGCCTGGCGGCCTTCCTCGAAGCGTTCCGATGGCGCCGTCGAGTCCGTGCCGGCGCAGCCTGCCAGCAGCATGGCGGCGACCAGGGCAGCCAGTGATTGTCGCATCCGTGTGAACTCCCGTTGGTCAAGGTTTCAGGCAAGACGGGTTGCCAGGGTGACGCCGTCACCGATGGGCACGACACTGACGTCCACCCGCGGATCCCGCGCCAGTGTCTCGTTGAAGCGCCGAAGCGCAGTGGTGCTCTCGCGCTGGTCGTCCGGATCCGCCACGTGGCCCGACCAGAGGACGTTGTCCACAGCGATCAGCCCGCCGGGGCGGACCAGTTCCAGGGCCTTTTCGTAATAGACGGCGTAGCGTTCCTTGTCGGCGTCGATAAACGCGAGGTCGAAGCTACCCGCAAGACCGTCGGCGATCAAGCCGTCCAGCGTCTCCGTGGCGTCTCCCAGGCGCAGTTCGATGCGGTCCGACACACCGGCGGCCTCCCAGAAGCGCCGGGCGTCTGCGGTGCTGACCGGGTCGTTGTCCAGGGCGACCAGGCGGCCGTCATCGGGCAGCGCCTCCGCCACGGCCAGCGCGGAATACCCCGTGAACGTCCCCACTTCCAGCGCCTGCCGGACGCCCATGGCCCGGGCCAGCACGCGCATGAAGCGCGCCTGCTCCAGGCCGATGCGCATCTGTGGCGCGTGGTACTCCGCCGTTCGCTCGCGCAGCATCCGCTCCACGGTGGTCTCGCCGGGCAGGATGGAAAGCAGGTAGTCGTGCAGGCGGCTGTCGAGATTCAGTGTCTGCTCGGTCATGATGTTGCAGCCTCGTCGTTCATCAACCAGAGTTCTCCTGTAACGGCCAGTCGGTCCGGGCAGCCTTGCTGCGGGGCAGAACGAGAATGTGATGGTTACGGCAGAAACCTGCCGGTCGCCGCGAGAGACTGACCGGATCCTGGCAATGTAACCGCGTTGCGGCATCCACATGTAGAGGCGAATACGGGTATGGACTCCTTGGACCTGCCGCGGGGACGCGCCCTGCGGGTCCTGCAAATCACGGACACGCACCTTTACGGCGACGACGGGCGCCTGGCAGGAGTCGATACCGAGGCCACCTGCCGTGCGGTGGTCGATGCCGTGCGCTACCAGCGTACTCCCGCCGACCTGCTCCTGCTGACCGGTGACGTCATCCACGACGGTGCCGAGCGGCCCGAGTCCGCCTACCGGGATGCCAAGCGCCAGTTCGACGCGCTCGGCGTCCCCGGCCTGGTGATCCCCGGCAATCACGACGATGCGACTCGACTGGCCCGTACGTTCGCCGCCGGCAATGTGCAGCAGCGTGATGCCCTGCTGGCGGGGGACTGGCTCTGCATCATGCTTGACTCCTCCCTGCCCGACGCGGTGTCCGGCCATGTCTCCGCGGGCCAGCTGCAGCGGCTCGACGACTGTCTCTCGGCGCACCCGGACCGGCACGCCCTGGTCTGCCTGCACCATCAGCCCGTGCCCGTGGGATGCGGCTGGATCGATCAGCTTGGCCTGCAGAACAGCGACGAGCTGTTCGCCGTCCTGGACCGGCACGCCTCGGTGCGTGCCGTTGTCTGGGGGCATGTCCACCAGGAGTATGACGGCTGGCGCAACGGCGTGCGCCTGCTTGCCAGCCCCAGCACCTGTGTGCAGTTCCACCCCGACAGCGACGATTTCCGGATCGACCCGCGGCCGCCGGGCTACCGCTGGTTCGAGCTGCGGCCTGATGGTGCGTTGTCCACGGAGGTCATCCGTCTCAGCGATGTGCCGGCGGGGCTCGATCTCGGCCTGCCCGGCTACTGACGCCGCCCCGCCCGATCCCAGTTGCCATGACCCGCCCGACCGTGGACGATAGCGGGTACCGGGCAACACCGGGACGATGCCCGGACGTGGAGGGATCATGTCAGCAACGGATGCGAATCGCCCTGATAACGGCGGCGAGACCGAACGGTTGAGGCGCGAGCTGGCCGCCGTGCGGCAGCGGCTCGAAGACGAGGTGGCGTACTACCGGGGCCAGGTTGAAACCACGCGCCAGCGCGTGGAGTCGGAACACCTCCGCGCCCAGGCCCGGGAGGTGGCGCGCCGGCGGCAGCTGGAAGAGGAGCTGAGCCGTGCGAAGACGGAGCTGCGCGAGCTCCGTGAGCAGAGCGAGCGCCTGCAGCGTCGCTACGAAACCCTGAACCAGCAGTATCTGCAGCAGGAGGAATCGGCGCGCTCCAGTGCCGAAGAGCAGCTGGCGCAGACGCGTGCGGCCGCCCGCTCGGCGTGGCAGAGCGCCGAGGAGGAACTGGCCGCCATGGAGGCGGATCTCGCCCAGGCACGCCGGGCGCTGGCGGAGGAGCAGGAGCGCGCGCGGCAGCTCGAGGAAACGGTGGCGAGCCTGCAGGGGCTCGACGACACCGGTGGCAGTGATCACGAGTCCACCCTTCTGGACGAGATCGCGGCGCTGAAGAAGGCGCTGAACCTCTCGGAGCGCAGCCGCGAGCATGCCAATAAACGGACCGTGCGCCTGGCGGAGAAGCTGGTTGCGATCCAGGCGGAGCGGCGTCTTCGCGACGAGACGGAATCCGCGGAGCCCGCCGCAACCGGGGGGGCATCCCGGTTCGGGGCCGGGAACCCGGTGCCCGTGGACCTGAGTGAGGCCAATGCCGTTCTCAGCGCGTCTCAGGCAGCGGAATCTGCCGGTGACGATGTGGGTGCGGTTGTGCCTGCATCGGCACGTTCTCTGGAGGCCGATCTGGCCGACGAGTTTCGGGTCATCCAGGCGGACCGGTCGCTGGATCGTAGCCGGCTGGAGCGCCTGGAACAGCAGGTCAGGGAGCAGGAGCGCGAGGATGTGCGTCGCGAGCGGGAGCGCAGGGCCCGGCAGCCCGGGGCGTCGTCGCCCCCGGTCGCCGATCCGCCGGAGCCGGACAGCACGCCGCGCGCCCGACCCGGGCCGCCTGCAGCGTCGCCCGCCCCTGCGGCGGAGGACGCGCCGGTGCGTCCCCGTCGCTGGCCATCGGTGCTGGCTCTGGTGGTGTTGATCGGGTTGCTGGGAACGGGGAGCGCCTGGTTTTTCGGCGTACTCCCCTGATCCGTGGGGGCTACGGGGGAGGGCGTCAGATCTCGATCATCTCGAAATCCGCTTTTCCTGCCCCGCACTCGGGGCAGACGAAGGTATCCGGGATGTCCTCCCAGCGGGTGCCGGCGGCAATGCCCTCGTCGGGAAGCCCGTCTTCTTCCTCGTAGATCCAGCCGCAGACCACGCACATGTAAGACTTGTATTCCATGTTTCCTGCCCTGATGCCTGTGTCGGGAGGGCGTTACTCTACCTGTTCGTCTGGCGGGCTCCAATCCCGCCGCCGGGAAGGAGATCGAGACGATGGCTGATGCCGGTGCCGTGCGCGGCCTCTACGCCATAACCGATGCCACGCTGCAGCCGGCGGATGCGCTGCTGGAGCGTGCAGAGGCCGTGTTGCGTGGTGGTGCCGCCGTGCTGCAGTACCGTGACAAGAGCCAGGACACGCCGCGGCGTCGGCGCGAAGCGGCGGGGTTGCTGGCGCTGTGCCGCGACTACGGTGCGCTGTTCGTGGTCAACGACGATGTGGACCTGGCACTGTACGTCGGCGCGCCCGCTGTGCATCTGGGGCGTGACGACGCCGGTCTGCGGCAGGCCCGCACGGTCCTGCCGTCCGGCACGCTGATCGGGGTCTCCTGCTACAACTCGCTGGCGCGGGCGGACACACTGGCCGCGGCGGGAGCGGACTACCTGGCGTTCGGCCGTGCCTACCCGTCGCCCACCAAACCGGATGCGCCGCCGGTCAGCCGCGACACCCTGGCCGCCGCCGTGGCGCGTTACCGGCAACCGGTGGTGGCCATCGGCGGCATCACGCCCGAGAATGCCCAGCCGCTGGTGTCCCTGGGCGTGGATGCCGTTGCCGTGATCAGCGGGGTGTTCGCGGCCGCGTCCCCGGAGCGTGCCGCCGCCAGGCTGGCGGCGCTGTACCACTGACCGCCGGATACGGCTGGTACACTGGCGGGTAGCACCCATTGCGTCATTCACCGACTGCTCCAGCGGGAGGACCGTCAACCCATGAAACACTCCGAGACCCTGTTCCAGGCCGCGAGCCAGCACATTCCCGGCGGCGTCAATTCACCCGTGCGGGCGTTCCGGGGCGTTGGCGGCACGCCGGTGTTCATGCGCCGCGCCCAGGGCCCCTACCTCTACGACGAGGATTATCAGCGCTACGTGGATTACGTCTGCTCCTGGGGGCCGATGATCCTCGGCCACGCCCACCCGGAGGTGGTCGAGGCCGTGCAGCAGGCGGCGGCCCACGGCCTGAGCTTCGGCGCGCCCACCGAGGCCGAGACGCGCATGGCGCAGCAGATCAAGGTGCATTTCCCGTCCATGGAGCTGCTGCGCATGGTCAGCTCCGGCACCGAGGCCACCATGAGCGCGCTGCGGCTGGCGCGCGGCTACACCGGGCGCAACAAGATCATCAAGTTCCAGGGCAACTACCATGGCCACGTGGATGCGCTGCTGGTGAAGGCGGGCTCCGGTGCGCTGACCCTGGGCAATCCCACCTCGCCCGGTGTCCCCGAGGCGGTGGTGGCCGACACCATTACTCTGAGCTACAACGATCTCGACGCCGTGAAACAGGCGTTCGCGGAGTACGGCGAGGAGATCGCCGCCGTGATCCTGGAACCGGTGGCCGGCAACATGAACATGGTGCCGGCGGACGCGGCGTTTCTGCAGGGGTTGCGGGATCTGTGCACCCGTAACGGCAGTGTGCTGATCTTCGACGAGGTGATGTCCGGGTTCCGGGTGCACCTGGGCGGTGCCCAGGCCCGTTACGGCATCACCCCGGACCTCACCTGCCTCGGCAAGGTGGTGGGTGGCGGTATGCCGGTGGGGGCCTTCGGTGGCCGCCGGGAGATCATGGAACACCTCTCGCCCCTGGGGGGCGTCTACCAGGCCGGGACGCTGGCGGGGAACCCGGTGGCCATGGCCGCTGGCCTGAAGACCCTGGAGGTGCTGTCGCGCCCGGGCACCTTCGAGGCGCTGGAGGCCACCACCCGGGTGCTCGCCGATGGCTTCCGCGAGCGTGCGGAGCGCGCGGGCATTCCCCTGCAGGTCACCCACATGGGCAGCATGCTCGGCCTGTTCTTCACCGAGGACGGCCCCGTGCGCACGTACCAGCAGGTGGTGGACAGCAATACCGCACGTTACGGCCGGTTCTTCCACGGCATGCTGGAGAACGGTGTCTACCTGGCGCCCGCGGCATTCGAGGCCAGTTTCGTCTCCACGGCGCACGATGACGACGTGGTGGAACTCACCCTGGACATGGCTGCCCGGGTGATGCAGAACCTGGGAGACTGACCGCCGCGGCTACGCGGGCAGGCGCAGCTGGGGCAACAGCTCCTGCAGCGCCTGCAGCCGCTCCAGCGGGTCGTGCATGGCCAGCAGCTGCTGCTTGCGCTCCAGGGTGACGGGCATCAGCTCCGCCAGCCGGCCGCCGAGCCATTCTGCATCCTGGTCCCGGCGGGTGCAGTGCTGGTAACCGAGACTGGTCATGGCCATGACCCGGTCCAGCAGCTCGACGATGTCGTCCGGCTGCGGGGGCAGGGTGATCTGCTCCGGGGCGGGCAGGGTGAGAACGTCCGCCATGCGGAGCCGGTTCGGGGCCAGCCAGGTCTCGGTAATCTCGAAGCGGTCGCCCCCCAGGGCAAGAATGGCAAGCAGGCCGTCCTTGCCCTGTTCCCAGTCCACGATACGCGCCAGCGTGCCCAGGGGATGAGGTGTGGATGCACCACCCACCTCCCGTCCCTCCCGGATCAGGCAGACGCCGAACGGCGAGTCGGTGCGCAGGCAGCGGCTGATCATGTCCAGGTAACGCGGCTCGAAAATGCGCAGCGGGATGGGGCCGCCCGGGAACAGCACCGTGCGCAGCGGAAAAATGGGAATGTTCTGCAATGTCTTCGGGTGCCGCTCGCTCATCACCGCTATCCGCGTGGTTCGCCCCAGCGGGGCATCAGGTCCTGTGGAATTTCGAGGTGGTCCAGGATGCGTGCGACGACGAAGTCCACCAGATCCTCGATGCGCTCGGGGTGATGGTAGAACCCGGGGCTAGGCGGCATGATCGTCGCGCCCGCCCGGCTCAGTCGCAGCATGTTCTCCAGGTGAATGGTGGAGAACGGCATCTCCCGCGGCACCAGGATGAGTTCCCCGCGCTCCTTTAGAATGACGTCGGCTGACCGTTCGATCAAGTTGTTGCTGGTGCCTGCGGCCAGGGCGGCCAGCGTGCCGGTGGTGCACGGGCAGATCACCATGCGCCGTGGTGCGCCCGAGCCCGATGCGCACGCCGCTGTCCACTCGCTCTGGCCGAGCACCTGGAGCTGTCCCTCCCGGGCGCCAAAGCGCTCCGCCAGGTACCGGGCCGCTTCGCGGTTGCGCCCCGGCAGCTGTTCATCGGTTTCCAGGCCGATGACCACCCGTGCCGGGTCGGAGATGAGCAGTTGCACCGGGCGTTCGGCGGCCAGCAGGCAGGCCAGCAGGCGTAGCCCGTACTGGGCGCCGGATGCGCCGGTGAAGGCGAGGGTGACGCCCTGGTCGCGCAGGGTCATGGTCGTGCTCCCGTGTCGTCGGCGGTGTATCGGGCCGCGAGCGCCTGGAGCAGTCGGTCGTGGATGCCGCCGAAGCTGCCGTTGCTCATGACCACGATGGTGTCCCCCGGGCTGGCGTCGGCGACGATGCGCGCGACGAGCGTGTCCAGGTCGTCGGACCAGTCCGTGGGCGCCTCCATGGCCGCCATCAGTTCACTCACCGACCAGTCGATGCCCTCGGGCTGGAACAGGAACACACTGTCCGCTGCCGTCATGGCCGGTGGAATGGCGGCGCGCTGCGTGCCCAGGCGCATGGTGTTCGAGCGTGGCTCCAGCACCGCGAGCAGACGCCCCTGACGCGCCGGTTTGAGTGCCTCGAGGGTGGCGCGGATGGCGGTGGGGTGGTGAGCGAAGTCGTCCAGCACGCGAATGCCGCTGATCTCGCCGCGCAGCTCCTGGCGCCGGCGCATGCCCCGGAAGCCGGGTAGCGAGGCGAGCCCCTGGGCGATGGGGACACCGGCGTGGCGGGCTGCCAGCAGTGCCGCCAGCGCGTTGCTGGCGTTGTGTTGCCCGTGCAGATGCCAGTTCAGCCGGCCGTGGTCGGTCGTCCCCTCGGCCACGGCGTAGCCGCCGTCGGCCGGTACCAGATGCCAGCCGTGCGGGTCATCCATGGCTTCCAGCTCGCTCCAGCAGCCCAGCGCCAGCATGTCGCGCACCCCGGCATCCTGCAACGGGGCGATGATGCGGCCGTTGCCCGGCACAGTGCGCACCAGGTGGTGGAACTGCCGCTGGATGGCCTCCAGGTCCGGGAAAATATCCGCGTGGTCGAACTCGAGGTTGTTCACCACCAGCGTCTGCGGGCGGAAATGCACGAACTTGGAGCGCTTGTCGAAAAAGGCGCTGTCGTACTCGTCCGCTTCGATCACGAAGAAGGGGCTGGTGCCGAGGCGGGCCGAGACATCGAAGTTGCCCGGGACACCGCCGATCAGAAAACCCGGGTCCAGCCCGGCGTCGTCCAGCAGCCAGGCGAGAATGCCCGCCGTGGTGGTCTTGCCGTGGGTGCCGCTCACGGCCAGCACCCAGCGCTGGTGCAGCAGGTTGTCAGCCAGCCACTGGGGGCCCGACGTATACGGGATGCGGCGCTCCAGCACCGCCTCCACCATGGGGTGGCCCCGTGACAGGGCGTTGCCGATGATGACGCAGTCCGGGGCCGGGTCCAGTTGCCCGGCGTCGTCGTCCGGTGTGACCTGGATGCCCTGGGCGGCGAGCAGATCGCTCATGGGCGGATAGATGCCACGGTCCGAGCCGGTGACCGTGTGGCCCGCCTCCCGGGCGAGCAGTGCCAGGCTGCCCATGAACGTGCCGCAGATTCCGAGGATGTGTACGTGCATCGGGTGCTCGTCTCTTGTCAGGTAGTGTCTGGTTCAGGCCCCGCCGGTGAGGAACAAGGATAACAGCGTATACAGCACCGCCACGGCGATACCACCGCTGATCGGGAGGTCCAGCGCGTGCCGGAAGATGTGGCCCTTGATGGCGATGCTCCACAGCCACAGGGCCAGCAGGGCGAACTGCAGCGGCGGTGTGTCGCCGTCGGTCGTGGCCAGCAGCAGCGGTGCGGCAGGAATGAGTAACAGTAGATCGGTGCCGAACAGGGCGGAGGCGGTCTGGACGAAGCGGTTGGGCAGCCGCCGGAGCTGCAGGGCCAGCCACGTGAACAGGAGCGCAAAGGCCGTTGCGAACGTCACTTCCAGCGCCACTGGCCCGGCCGTCCCCAGCTGTTCCAGAACGAGGACGCTGGCGCCCCAGCCGAGGGCAATCAGCGTGGCCAGGATGGATGTTGCCGCCGGCAGATCCTGGGGACCTGTCTGGAACAGGCAGATGCGCACCAGGGTGCGAAACAGATCGGTCATGCTGACTCCTTCCCGGCGGCGGCGTTCGCCCCCGGATTCTACCCACCTTCCGGGCCGGTGTGTCATGGCGTTGCGCGTCCGGCAGTCCGGGGTCCGGGCCCCTGGATCAACTGATTGGCCGGCCGGGATTTCGGTATGGTGACAGTTTGAGCTATCCTTGCGGCGCTTTTCACCACCGCGACAGCTCAATCCAGCGAGGACCAGTCCATGCCTCCGAGGAACGCCTTCTACGCCCAGTCCGGCGGCGTCACCTCCGTTATCAACGCCAGCGCCTGCGGCGTGATCGAGACCGCGCGTCAGCACCCGGACCAGATCGGTCACGTCTATGCGGGCCGCAATGGCATCATCGGCGCGCTCCGGGAAGACATGATCGACACCGGTCAGGAATCGGCTGAAGCCATCGCCGCGCTGCGGTACACGCCGGCCGGCGCGTTCGGTTCCTGCCGCTACAAGCTCAAGGGGCTGGAAGAGAACCGGCTCGAGTACGAGCGGCTCATCGAGGTCTTCGCCGCCCACGATATCGGCTACTTCTTCTACAACGGCGGCGGTGACTCCCAGGACACGGCGCTGAAGGTCTCGCAGCTGGGCGAGCGCATGGGCTACCCCATTACCTGCGTGGGCATTCCCAAGACCGTGGACAACGACCTGCCGGTGACCGACTGTTGCCCTGGCTTCGGCACCACGGCCAAGTACGTGGCCGTGTCGACCCTGGAGGCCGGGCTCGACGTGCGCTCCATGGCCGAGTCCTCCACCAAGGTGTTCGTGCTGGAGGTGATGGGCCGTCATGCCGGCTGGATTGCCGCCGCGGCGGGGCTTGCGGCCGACCACTCCGGTGATCCGCCCCACGTGATTCTCCTGCCCGAGGTGGCCTTCGACCGGCCGGCATTTCTGGAGCGCGTGCGCGACAGCGTGGACCGTTTCGGTTACTGCGTGATCGTGGTCTCCGAGGGCTTGCGTGATGCCAACGGCGGGTTCATTGCCGATGGCGGCAGCCAGGATGCCTTCGGCCACACCCAGCTGGGTGGCGTCGGGCCGGTGATCGCGCAGATGTGCAAGGACGAACTGGGCCTGAAGTACCACTGCGCCGTGGCCGACTACCTCCAGCGGGCCGCCCGCCACATCGGCTCGAAGACCGATGTGGACCAGGCCTACGCGGTGGGGCGGGCGGCCGTGGAAATGGCGATCGAAGGGCGGAACGCCATCATGCCCACCATCGTGCGCAAGGCCGACGACCCCTACCAGTGGGAGATCGGTGCCGCGCCGCTCAGCGACGTGGCGAACATCGAGCGCAAGCTGCCCGCCGAGTACATCACCGAGGATGGGCTCGGCATTACCGACGCGGCGCGGCGCTACCTGCGGCCGCTGATCCAGGGGGAGGATTATCCGCCGTACCGGGACGGGCTGCCCACGTACATCACGCTCAAGAACGTCTCCGTCCCCCGGCTGCTGGGCACGCCGTTCGATATCTGACGTTTTCTGTACAATGCGCCGCAATCCGCGGCCGGTCACGGCCGCGGAATCAGTCACAAGCAAACGCGAGGGGTTCATCATGAACGTGGACAACATTCCGGTCGGCAAGTCCGTGCCCGACGACATCAACGTCATCATCGAGATTCCGCAGAACGCCGACCCGGTCAAGTATGAAGTGGACAAGGACAGTGGCGCCCTGCTGGTGGACCGGTTCATGGCCACCGCCATGCACTACCCCTGCAATTACGGCTATGTGCCCCACACGCTGTGCGGCGACGGCGACCCGGCCGACGTCCTCGTGGTCGCGCCGTTCGGCCTGGTGCCCGGATCCGTGATCCGCTGCCGGCCCGTGGGCGTGCTGGAGATGACCGACGAAGCCGGTGAGGACGCCAAGATCATCGCCGTGCCGATCAGCAAGCTTTCGCCGCTGTACGACAACGTCCAGGAACCCTCGGATCTGCCGCCGATCCTGCTCGAGCAGATTGCGCATTTCTTTGAGCATTACAAGGACCTGGAGAAGGGCAAGTGGGTCCGCGTGGATGGCTGGAAAGGGGCTGACGCCGCTCGCCAGGAGCTGCTCAGTGCGGTGGAGCGCCACAACGCCGGCGCCTGAGACGCATCACGGGCGTGCAATCCGTGCCCACCTGTGGTGCCATGGAGTCATGTCCAGTGCGCGGAACGGAATTCCGCAGGGGTGGACACGGATTGCAGCAGGCCTATAATCGGTGCTTTATTGCAGTGCACCAAGGCGGGGGTGGCAGTTTGTTCGCTGGCACCCCTGGTCTCGGCAACCGGATAGGCGGGGTGAGCTTCATGGCGATGGCTGAGGTCATGGGCAAGCAGCGTCTCGAAGAGGAAAACCGGGCCTATCGCTCCACCGGCGGTGTCAGCGAGAACAATCGCTGCCTGGGATTCCGGCCAGCGTTCAAGGATGCCGAGACCGGCACGGTGTATCCGTCTCTCAATGCCAGCGGGGCGCCCTGTCCTTTCCACTGCCTCGATGGCCTGCCACCCGAAGTCGTGACCGAGCGCAGTGAATCCGGGCACGTCACCTGCGTGAAAACGTCGCTTGAAGCCGGGTTCGAGCGTCAGGGCGAGTTCTTCACCCGGGCGCAGGCGGCGGATCTGGTCGCACGCGGCGAATAGGGATCATCCTATGCATCATCGTCAGATCCGGTGCACGCTGCCGGCGGCGGCCTGTGCACGGGCCGAATCCATACTGCTCGAGCGTGGTGCCTACTCCGTCACCTTTCAGGATCCGGGCGGAGAGCCCGTTCTTGAGCCGGATCTCGGTACCAGCCCCCTATGGGAGGATGTGGTTGTTCTGGCGCTGTTCGACGGTGACGCCGACCTGCCCCGGATCCGTTCCGGGCTCGAGCAGGCCCTTGGCGCCGGCGCCATCGAGGCGTGGCGTGAGGAAACACTGCCCGACCAGGACTGGGAGCGGGCCTGGATGGACAGCTTCGCGCCCATGCGTTTTGGCTCCCGCCTCTGGGTGTGTCCCAGCACCCATCCGCCCCCCGATGCGGAGGCCGTCAACCTGAAGCTGGATCCCGGGCTGGCGTTCGGTACCGGCACCCACCCCACCACCGCATTGTGCCTGGGGTGGCTGGACGCGCAGCCGCTGGCGGACACGCGGGTCCTCGATTACGGTTGTGGTTCCGGCATACTGGCCATTGCGGCGCTGCTGCTCGGGGCGCCGGAAGCCCATGGTGTGGACAACGACCCGCAGGCCCTGGTGGCCAGTCGCGAGAATGCCGAGCGGAACGGGGTCACCGACCGTCTGCACTTGCTGCGTCACGACCAGCCCGACCCTCCGGTGGCGGACCTGCTGGTGGCCAATATACTGTCGGGCATTCTCATCGACATGGTGCCGCGCCTCATGGCACTGGTGCGGCCCGGTGGGCGCGTGGCGCTGTCCGGTATCCTCGAGCAGCAGGCCGATACGGTGATCGCGGCCTATGCCTCGCATGTGGCGTTCGACGCGCCCCGGTTCCAGGATGGCTGGACGCTGCTGACCGGGGTGCGGCGCGACACCTGACACGGGCATAATTCGGCGAGGACCGCCATGGGGCATGCTCCTAAGGTTTCCATGTACACGCAATGCCCGACCTGTGCCACCGTGTTCCGCATCGACGACGAGCTGTTCCAGGCCGAGGGAATGGTGCAGTGCGGGTATTGCCTGCAGACCTTCGATGCCCGCCGCCGCCTTGCCATGGACCTCCCCGACAGGCTCGCTGATGCCATGCCCGAGCCCGAGCCCGAGCCCGAGCCCGAACCGGAACCGGAACCGGAACCGGAACCGGAACCGGAACCGGAACCGGAACCGGAACCGGAACCGGAACCGGAACCGGAACCGGAACCGGAACCCGAGCCGGAACCCGAGCCGGAACCCGAGCCGGAACCCGAGCCGGAACCCGAGCCGGAACCCGAGCCGGAACCCGAGCCGGAACCCGAGCCGG